>JAYTQW010000087.1:0-1854 GCA_043746535.1 Rhodospirillales bacterium | reverse complement strand
GCTGGCCAGCCTGCTATGGGTGCCGATCGGCGTGTGGCTCGGCCTGCGCCCCGTATGGTCGCAGCGGGTGCAGCCGGTGGCGCAGTTCCTGGCGGCGTTTCCGGCCAACCTGTTCTTCCCGGTGTTCGTCATCTTCATCGTCTATTTCCATCTTAACAACGATGTCTGGCTGACGCCGCTGATGATCCTGGGCACCCAGTGGTACATCCTGTTCAACGTCATCGCCGGCGCTTCCGCCTTCCCCGGCGACCTGAAGGAGGCCGCCGAGAACTTCGGCGTCGGCGGCTGGCTGTGGTGGCGGCGCGTGATCCTGCCCGGCATCTTCCCGTATTTCGTGACCGGCGCCATCACCGCGTCCGGCGGCTCATGGAACGCCGCCATCGTCTCGGAGGTGGCGCAATGGGGCGACACCAAGCTGTCGGCGCACGGCCTCGGCGCGTATATCGCCCACGCCACCGACGCCGGCGATTTCCCGCGCATCGTGCTGGGCGTCGCCATGATGTCGCTGTTCGTGGTGGCGGTGAACCGCGCGCTGTGGCGGCCGCTCTACAGCTACGCCACCCGCCGGCTGACCCTGTAGGAGTATGCGGCCGATGGACGCCACCACCGCCACCACCGCCACCCCGATGCTCGAAGTCGCCGGCTGCCGGCAATCGTACCACAAGGACAGCAGCTCCGACCTGCTGGTGCTGGACGACGTGAACCTCACCTTGCGCAGCGGCGAGATCGTCGGCCTGCTCGGCCGCTCCGGCTCCGGCAAGTCCACCCTGCTGCGCATCGTCTCAGGCCTGCTGCATCCGACCGCCGGGCGCGTCACCTGGCGCGGCCAGCCGGTCACGGGGCCGGCGCAGGGCATCGCCATGGTGTTCCAGAGCTTCGCGCTGTTCCCCTGGCTGACGGTCGAGGAGAATGTCGGGCTGGGGCTGGAGGCGCAGGGCATCGCGCGGGCCGAACGCGAGCGCCGCTGCGAGGAGGCGATCGACCTGATCGGCCTCGGCGGCTACGAGAACGCCTATCCGAAGGAGCTGTCGGGCGGGATGCGCCAGCGGGTCGGGCTGGCGCGGGCGCTGGTGGTGCATCCCGACCTGCTGCTGATGGACGAGCCGTTCAGCGCGCTGGACGTGCTGACCGCCGAGACGCTGCGCACCGACCTGATCGACCTGTGGACCGAGGGCCGTCTGCCGATCAAGTCGATCCTGATGGTGACGCACAACATCGAGGAGGCGGTGCTGATGTGCGACCGCATCCTGGTGTTCAGCAGCAACCCGGGCCGTGTCGCCAGTGAGTTGGCGGTGCCGTTCGCCCACCCGCGCAACCGCCTGGACCCGGCGTTCCGGCAGATGGTGGACGACATCTACGCGCTGATGACCCGCCGCGCGGCGCCCAGGCCGGTCGCCACCACGACGGCGGCCCCGGTCGACGTGACCTTCGCCACCGCGCTGCACCCGGTTTCCACCAACCTGCTGGCCGGCCTGCTGGAGGCGCTGGCCGCACCGCCCTATGACGGCCGCGCCGACCTGCCGGCCCTGGCCGAGGCGTTGCAACTGGAGGCCGACGAGTTGCTGCCGATGGGCGAGAGCCTGGCCCAACTCAACTTCGCCGTGCTGGCCGAGGGTGACCTGGTGCTGACCGAGCTTGGCCGCACGTTCGTGCTGGCCGACACCGACGAGCGCAAGGACATCTTCGCCGCCAGCCTGCGCGCCCACGTGCCCCTGGTCGCCGCCATCCGCCGCACGCTGGACGAGCGCTGGAACCACCGCGCCGCCGCCGTCCGCTTCCGCGACGAGCTGGAGGATCATATGTCGCCCGACTACGCCGAAGACACGCTGCGCACGGCGATCTCGTGGGGACGCT
>JAYTQW010000086.1:0-5936 GCA_043746535.1 Rhodospirillales bacterium | reverse complement strand
GCAGCGCAGGTCGTAGAACTCCACCAGCGTCACGTCGCCATCCGGGTTGCCCGCCACCGGGTCGCCGGCGGCGTGCGCCAGGGTGGCCCCGGCATGCTCGATCGCCGCCTGCGCGCGCGCCTGCTTGCCGGTGCCCTCGTCCGCCTGCAACGCGGTGACGGCATCGCGCAGGATGCTGGGATCGGTCCTCAATGCCCGACGCAGGATGGCGACGATCTCCGCCCGCTGCGCCGCCGAAAACGCAGAGGCCGCCGGTGTGGGCTGAGTCTGGGCGGCCTGCGCCAGTGCAGGCTGCGTCTGGGCGGTGGCAAGCCCACCCGCCAGCAGCAGCGCCAACGCCAGCAATGGCCGGACCAGCATGCGTCGCACCATGAAATCTCTCCCCTGCACAGCCGACCGATAGGCCGCGGCGGCGGCAAAGGCGAGGCCGAATGGTTGCCGCGCGTGCCGAACGAGGTTATGGCCGGGCGTCGCGCTCGGCGACCGGGGAGAGATGAGTGGCGGTGCGCAGCTTTTCAGTCTCGGCATGCCTTCGGGCCGCCACACGGGCGGCAATAGGCGTGGCCGTGCTGGCCGCCAGCGGCTGCGGCACGCTGGATGCCGTCGGTTTCGGTGGCGCGTCGCCGGCCGAGGGCACCGCCGGCCATGTGTCCGGCTTCCTGGGCGCCGCCGTGGCCGACGAGCCGCAGGCGGCGCTGGTTGCGCGCAACATCCTCTCGGCTGGCGGCAACGCCGCCGATGCCGCCGTGGCCGCCGCCTTCACGCTGGCGGTGACGCTGCCCTCGCGCGCCTCGCTCGGCAGCGGCGGCGCCTGCATCGCCTATGCGGCGGCGGGCGACGGCCCCGGACGCGGCGTGCCGGAGGCGGTCATGTTCCCGCTGCCGGCCCCAGCCGCGCCGAACGCGCAAGGCGTCGAGGCCGACCGTCCGGCGGGCGTGCCGATGCTGCCGCGCGGCCTGTTCGCGCTGCATGCCCGCTACGGCCACCTGCCGTTCGAGCAGCTTGTCAGCCCGGCCGAGCGCTTCGCCCGCTTCGGCGTGCCGGCCTCGCGCGCGCTGGTGCGCGACATCGCCGTGGTGGCGGGCCCGCTGGCAGGCGATCCGGCGGCGGCGGCGGTGTTCCTCGCCCACGGCCAGCCCCTGGCCGAGGGCGCGCCGTTGCGCCAGCCGGAATTGGCCACGACGCTGGCGCAGTTGCGCACGGCGGGCGTCGGCGACCTGTACCAGGGCGCACTGGCGCGGCGCTTCGCCGATGCGGCGACCCAGGCCGGCGGCGGCATCGCCGCCACCGACCTGCGCGGCGCGTTGCCCCGCATCGTACCGCCGCTGACCTTCGAGGCCGGTAACGACCTGGTGTCGCTGCCGCCGTTGCCGATCGACGGCGGTGTCGCCATGGCCGCCGCCGTGGCCGCGCTGCGGAAGGCGCCGGACGGCTTCGATGCGGCGCAGGCGGCCGCCATGGACGCGGCCGGCCGCGCGCGTGGCGGCCCGCTGCCGGCGGTGCTGCCGGCCTCGACGACGCTGCTGACGCTGGACCGCGACGGCGGCGCCGTGGCCTGCGCGCTGACCATGGACAACCTGTTCGGCACCGGGCGGATCGCCCCAGGCACCGGCGTCGTGCTGGCGGCCTCGCCGGCGGCGTTCCCGCAGCCGTTGCTAGCGGTGGCGATCGTCAGCAACGCCAACGTCCACCGCTTCCGCGCGGCAGTCGGCGGCTCCGGCCAGTCCGGCGCGGCACTGGCCGGCGCGGTGGCGCTGGTGCGGGCGGTCGGCGACGACGGCTTGGTGGCGCATCCGATGCCCGCCCCGGTGCCCGAGCCGGGCCGCGCCAACGTCATCCAGTGCAACCGCCGCGTTCCGGGCGCCGAGTCCAGTTGCGGCTGGGCCACCGACCCGCGCGGCGCCGGGCTGGCACTCGGCAGTGCCGCGCCGTAGCAAGGCCAGGGCGTCGCCCCGGACCCCATCGAAGGCGGAGCCTTTGAAATTCATCTCGGGGTCCGGGGCCTGCCGGCCCCGGCGGGTCCAGGGCGGCGCCCTGGCCTTGCTGTCTTGCTAAAGATCGGCCGCGCATCGGCCGCGCCCGCATTCCTGGTGATGGACGTCATCACCGCCGCCAATGCGCGTCAGGCCAGCCTGCCCGCGGGCGCACCCGCCGTCATCCGCATGGAGGTGGGCCAGCCCGCGACGGCTGCTCCACGCGGCGCGGTCGACGCGGCGGTGGCGGCGCTGCGGGCCGGGCTGCCGATGGGCTACACCGAGGCGCTGGGCCTGGCGTCGCTGCGCGAGCGCATCGCCCGGCACAACGCCGACTGGTACGGGCTCCACCTGCCGCGCGAGCGGGTGGCGGTCACCGTCGGCGCGTCGGGCGCGTTCCCGCTGGCGTTCCTGGCGGCGTTCGATCCCGGCGACGTGGTGGCGATGGCGACGCCGTTCTATCCGCCCTACGTCAACATCCTGGTGGCGCTGGGACTGGTGCCGCACTTCCTGCCGACCGACGCCGCCACGCGGTTCCAGCCGACATTGGCGATGCTGGAGCGGCTCGACCCGCCGCCCGCCGGCCTCATCGTCGCCAGCCCGAGCAATCCCGCCGGCACCATGATGGACCCTGGAACACTGGCCGCCATCGCCGTCTGGTGCGACGCGAACGGGGTGCGGCTGATCAGCGACGAGATCTACCACGGCCTGCATTACGACCGCCCGATCGCCACCGCCGCCGCATTCAGCCCGAGCGCCATCGTGGTCAACAGCTTCAGCAAGTATTTCAGCATGACCGGCTGGCGCATCGGCTGGATGGCGCTGCCGGACGACCTGGTGCGCCCGGTCGAGCGGCTGGCACAGAACATGGTGATCTCCGCGCCGCATGTGGCGCAGGTGGCCGCCACCGCCGCATTCGACTGCCATGCCGAGTTGCAGGGCAACGTCGCGCGCTACCACCGCTCCCGCGACCTGCTGCTGGCGGCGATGCCGGGCGCCGGCTTCACCCGGCTCAGCCCGGCGGAGGGGGCGTTCTACCTCTACGCCGACGTGGGCGAGCGCACCGGCGACAGCGAGGCCTTCTGCGCCCGGATGCTGCGCGAGGCCGGCATCGCCGCCGCCCCCGGCGTCGATTTCGACCGCACGCGCGGAGGCGGCTTCGTGCGGTTCAGCTATTGTGGCGCCGAGGCAGACATGGCGGAGGCGGCGCGGCGGCTTACGGGCTGGCGCTGATAGCGCAGGAAGGCCATGGGCTTTGCCCCTGGACCCCAGCAAAGGCTGAGCCTTTGCAATCCTCTAGACAGTGTTGGCGAAGTTGCCCAGCCTGCTGGATTGTCGCTCTGGGAGTGGCGACAACCAGCTTCCACGGCTGGGAATCGGTTTCATGCGACCGTTGGCAGCGGGGCAACCCCGACCTCGCCAACAGGGTCCCTACCATCTTGAGCAATGGGGTTTGGGGCCTGCGGCCCCAATGGGTCGAGGGCGACGCCCTCGCCTGCCCCTTCAGCAGCCGCTAAGCCCCGGATGGGCGGGCGCAGTGTGCGCCCGCCCGGTCGGTCACCGCTTCCACCAGCCACGCTTCGGCTCGGCAGGCGGCTGTGGCATTGGCAGTTCCGGCTGCGTGGCCGGGTCGGCTTCGGCCACGGCCGGCACTGGGTCGGTCGTCGCCGGTTCGGCTGGCAACGCCTCCGTCACCGGCGGCTCGACCGAGGGAGCCTCGATCGACGGCGCCTCGGTGGCCGCAACCGCATGCGTCGCCTCGACCGTCGCGAACTCGGCCACGGCCTCCTCGACCGAGGCGGTCTGCGGCACGGGGGCCTGGTGGCTCTCGGTCGCTGGCGCATCCGTCGGCGGCGGTTCGACCGGACGACCCGGGCGCGTGTTGAGGGCCGCCTCCTCGGCCTGCTCCATCAGGTCGAACAGGTCGAAGCCGGTGTTGGCGAACGGGTTGGCGGGGGTCGGGCCGTTATAGGCGGGTGGCGGGTCCATCGGCCGCGGCTCGTCGCCGGCTGCCTCGGTTGCGGCCTCGCTGCCCGGCTCGGCGTCCTCGCCCGGCTCGCGACGCCGGCGACGGCCGCCGCGACGGCCTCGGCGGCGTGCCTTCGGCTGGCCGTTCTCATCCAGTTCGAGGTCGCCCGCGTCCGGGATCTCGCCACCGGCTTGCGCGACGGCAGGGGCCACCGCCGCCAGCTCGGGCTGGTCCGCATCGGCGGGGTCGATTTCGGTGGAGCGAAACTCGCCGGCCTCGTCGCTCGACGGCGCGTCGTCCGGCTGTTCGCCGTCGAACGTCTCATCACCCTCGGTCGGGGCGCCCGCAGCCTGTGCATCGCCCGCAGCGCCGTCGCGGCGGCCACCGCGACGGCGGCGGCGGCGCTTGCGGGGCGCCTCCTCGCTGGCCCGCTCGGCCTCGCCCGCCGTGGCGGTCATCGGCGCAGGGGTACGCGACGCGGGGGCACGCGACGTGGGGACCGAGGCGGTGGCCGGCTCGTTCTCGTCCTCGGCGAAATCCTCGTCCTCGACATCCTGTTCGGCGCCGTCGAACCCCGGCGGCGCCACCGCCACCACCGGCCCGCTGATTGCGCCACCACCGGCCCCGGTGACCGGAGCGGCGAGCGCCGGGCGCTCAGTGTCGCTCTTCGGGCGCAGCCGGTCGATGCGCAAGGCGGGCGGCATCAGCGTCTCGTCGGCGGCGAACTGCACGAACATGCCATAGCGTGCCTCGATCTCGGCCAGCCGCGCACGCTTGTGGTTGAGCAGGTACATGACCATCGAGTTGGCGACGTGGACCATGATCAGCGAGGCGCGCGCCTTGGCGCCCTCGTCCTCGATGGCGCGCAGCACGCTGATGGCGCCGCTCTCGGTGCTGCGCACGTGGCCCTGGCCGCCGCAGGCCGGGCACGGCACGAAACTGGTCTCGGTCACCGACGGGCGCAGCCGCTGGCGGCTCATCTCCAGCAGGCCGAAATGGCTGATCGAGCCGACCTGGATGCGCGCGCGGTCGACCTTCAGCGCGTCCTTCATGCGCTTCTCGACCAGGCCGTTGTTGCGCCGGCTCTCCATGTCGATGAAGTCGATCACGATCAGCCCGGCCAGGTCGCGCAGCCGCAACTGCCGCGCCGCCTCGTCGGCGGCCTCCAGGTTGGTCTTGAGCGCCGTCTCCTCGATGTTGCGCTCCCGGGTCGAGCGGCCGGAGTTCACGTCGATGGCGACCAGCGCCTCGGTCTGGTTGATGACCAGGTAGCCGCCGGACTTCAACTGCACGGTCGAACTCAGCATGGCGTCGAGCTGGGCCTCGACCTGGTACTTGCTGAACAGCGGCTGGCCGGGCGTGTCGGCGTGGGCGCCGCGCCACAGCGTCACCTTGCGCGCGTGCGCCGGCATCAGCATGCGCATGAACTCGTGCGCGCCGCGCCACGCCGCCTCGCCATCGATGAGGATCTCGTCGATGTCGCGCGAGTACATGTCGCGCATGGCGCGCTTGATGAGGCTGGCCTCCTCGTAGATCAGCGCCGGCGCCATCGAGCGCAGGGTGTGGTCGCGGATGTCGTCCCACAGGCGCATCAGGTACTCGCAGTCGCGCACGATCTCCGGCTTCGGCCGCGCGGCGCCGGCGGTGCGCACGATCAGGCCCATGCCGGCCGGCACCTCCAGCTCGGTGGTGATCTCCTTCAGCCGGCGGCGGTCGGCGGCCGAGGTGATCTTACGCGAGATGCCGCCGCCGCGCGGCGAGTTGGGCATCAGCACGCAGAACCGGCCGGCCAGCGAGATGTAGGTGGTCAGCGCCGCGCCCTTGGTGCCGCGCTCCTCCTTGACCACCTGCACCAACAGGATCTGGCGGCGGCGGATCACCTCCTGGATGCGGTAGTTGCGCAGGAAGCGGCTCTCGCGGCGCTGGCGGGCCTGTTCGGCGCCGTCGCCGGCATCGGCATCGCCGCCCACCGTCTCCGGCGGCGGCAGGATTTC
>JAYTQW010000085.1:0-4948 GCA_043746535.1 Rhodospirillales bacterium | reverse complement strand
TTCACCTCAAGCAGGCCGTTGCCGCCGCTGGCCGGCACGTTCGCCGCCTTGAGGTGCTGCACCAGCGACTGCGCGATGACCTTGCCGATCTGCTCGTTGTTGAACGAGACATAGTAGTCCGCCTTGACCGAAGGGATCGGACGGTCGTACGCGATCACCTTGATGCCCTTGCTCTGGGCCTGCTTGACCAGCGAGGCGGCGGCTGTGGAGTCGACCGGGTCGATGACGATTGCGGTCGCGCCCTGCGAGATCACCGAGTTGAACTGCTGCTGCTGCCGCGACGCATCGGCATCCGCATTCTGGTACAGCACCGTGCAGCCGGGGCACAGCTTCTTCATTTCGGCCACGAAGCCGGGGCGGTCATGCTCCTCATAGCGGGTCGAACCCTCGTCGGGCATCAGGAAGGCGACCTTGGCCTTGGAGGCGTCGGCGGCGGCGGCGAATGCGGCCGTCCCACTCAGCAGGCCCAGCACAAGTCCAGTCGAGCCGAGCAGCCTGGATACAGCGATGTTCATCAACGTTTTCCCACTTCTTGAACGATTAAGACTATAGCCTGCGCATTCCGAAAGTCCGCTCTGCGTTCCGCAAAGCTGGTGGTCTGTGGACCCTCGCGTCCACACATACCGGGAGACCACTCAGGCCACTCCCGCCATTGCCGGCTTCAGCAACACCTTGATCGAGTCGGTCGAGTTCGCGATCTTGATCGCCGTGTCCCACTCACCGATCTCGTAGTCATGCGTGACGATGCCCTTGGAGGTCACCAGCCCGCGCGACAGCAAATCAATCGCGATCGGGTAGCAGTACGGGCCGAGATGCACGCCGCGCACATCCAGTTCCTTGCGGTCGCCGATGATCGACCAGTCCACCGACGTATCCTTGCCGAACACCGAGAACTCGACGAAGCGCCCGAGCTTGCGGATCATCTCCAGGCCCTGCGTGACACCCGCCGGAGCGCCGGTGGTCTCGATGTACACGTCGCAGCCATAGCCGCCGGTCAGCGCCTTCACGATCGCCTGCGCATCCTGTTCCTGCGGGTTTATCACCACGTCGGCGCCGAACCGCCGCGCGAGGTCGAGACGTTCCTGAACCAGGTCGATGACGACCAGCTTCTTGGGCGTCTTCAGATGCGCAACCTGCGTCATCATGAGACCGAGCGGCCCCGCGCCGGCGATCACCACCACGTCGTCGAGCTGCACCTCGCCCCGCTGCACGGTATGGATCGAGCAGGCCAGCGGCTCGATGATCGCCGCATCCTCCAGCGACATCTCCAGCGGGATCTTGTGCACGATGGCGCCGGCCGGCAGCAGCATGTACTCGGCCATCCCGCCGTCGGCGACCACACGCTGGAAACCGAAGATGTTGTGGACCTCGCACATCCAGTATTTGCCGGATTTGCAAAAGCGGCATTTCCAGCATGGCACGATCTGCTCCGCCACCACCCGGTCGCCGGCGGCGACGCCGAAATGCTCCGCCGCATCGGTGCCGATCTCGTCCACGTAGCCGAAGAACTCATGGCCGGGGATGACCGGGGCCTTCACATACGCGGGCGCGCCATCGCCGCCCCAGAACATCTTGGCGCCGGACCAGCACTTGCAGTCGCTGGCGCAGATGCCGCACGCGCCGATGCGGATGACCAGCTCGCGCGGCCCGGCGACCGGCCGCTCCACACTCTCGACGCGGTAGTCCTCGGGTCCGTGGCAGACCACCGCCGTCATCCTGGTGTTGCTGTTCGACACTGCTGCCCTCGCATCTGTTTGTGGTGTGGACGCCATGCTCGTCGCCTGCCTACGATTCCGGTCCCGGTCGATCACCGTCCGCGTCCACCAGCCGGCGCGCGGTCGCGTCGTCGGTTATCAACCCATTCAGCATTCCGCTGCGCAGCACCGCCCGGATCGCGTTCACTTTCCGCCGCCCACCGGCGACGGCCACCGCCTCGCGGCCGCGCATCGCCTCCGGGTCGAGGCCGACCACCTGATCGTGCAACCCGGTGTCGAGCCTGCCGCCGTCCTTGTTCACGTATCGGCCCAATACCTCACCCACCGCACCCTGTTTCACCAACCCCTTGAACTCTCTTGCAATCAGCTCGCTCGCCTGCGGCAGGAACGCCCGCCCGGTCACCTCGCCGATGCCGACGATGTACAACGTCGCCTGCGCCGCCGCCGCCAGTGTCTCGGCCACCCCCTCCTGCGCCATGATGACGCGGCAATCCGCGGCACTGTTGGCGAAGAACGGCACCGACATCAGGTCGGCCACGGCGGAGGTCTTGTCGGCCAGGCGGTAGATCACGTCGAACGGGGTGGCCTCGATGCTGCGCGGCAGGCCGCCCAGCAAAGACACGAACCGCACCCCGGTCGTGGCCCGCCGCGGCAACTCCAGCGCCATGGCGGCCAGAGTGCGGCCGTGGCCGACGCCGATAAGCCGGTGCTCGCCGCCATCGAGCACGCCTTGCAGGAACGACGCGGCCGCCAGACCCAGCGACTTCAAAGGCAGTTCGGGCTGATCCAGTTCCGGCACCACGCGACACAGCGTCAGCGAGAACTTGTCCTCCAATGCCCGCTCCAACGCGACGCAATCCCCGATCGGGCCATCGACGAAGACATGCACCTGCCCCCTTCGCACCGCGCCGGCAATCAGGCGATGGGCTTTCAGGGGCGTGATGTTCAGGCGCCGCGCAACCTCGCCCTGGGTCAGGCCGGCACCGAAATGGAACCACGCGGCACGCGCCGCAAAGCCCGTCTCGTCATCGTCGTCCCCGTTCGCTGGCAGATCACCCCCCTGAAAGAATTATCATTCGTTGAAATACTTCTCGCAGGAATTCGGCGCGTCCGCAACCTGTCGCGGGTACGTGATCTCGCACGTGCGAAGAACGATGTGGGAACCAGGCATCGAACCCGCATTTCCTGACGCGATCGCGGACGTGGCATGGATGAGCGGCAGACGGCTGAGCGCCTGCGGCACATTGCCCGAAGCGGAACTCGGCCGAGCTTTCCAGCCGTCCACATGGCGGGCCAGTTCGCTCCATGGCAGGCAGGCGGACATGCCGCTGTCGCGCGAGCCGGTCGGCCGCGCCCGGCCGGACGCGGTGGTGAACACCTGCTCCGGGGTGATGGAGAACCGCCCCGCGCCTCGGGGTCGAGCAGGTGGTCGAACAACGGCTCGCTGTCCATGCACGGCGCCACCACCAGCCTATCGGGCCGTGCGCGCCGGCCAGCATCACGCCGCGCCCGTCGCCCAAGGCGGCATACCGTCGCTTCGACGGCAGGAAGCCACCCTGGCGCTGAGTCGCCTAGGTCACGAGATCGGGTTGCCGCCGGTCACCCCATAGACCTCGCCGGTGACGAAACTCGACTCCTGCGACGCCAGCAGCACGTAGATCGGCGCGCATTCGGCCGGCTGGCCAGGGCGCTTCATCGGCACCTCGCTGCCGAAATCGGGGATCTTGGAGGATGGCTGCCCGCCGGAGGGTTGCAGCGGCGTCCAGAACGGGCCGGGCGCCACGGCGTTGACGCGGATGCCCTTGCCCACGACCTGCTTGGCCAGCGCATGGGTGAACGCGGTGATCGCGGCCTTGGTGGAAGCGTAGTCCAGCAGCGACGGCGAGGGCGAGTAGCTCTGTATCGATGTCGTGTTGACGATGGTGGCGCCGCTCGGCATCAGCGGCAGCGCCGCCTTGCACAGCCAGAACATGGCATAGACGTTGGTGCGGAAGGTCGCGTCGAACTGCTCGGTGGTCAGGTCGGCGATGTCCTCGACCGCCGTCTGCTTGCCGGCGACGTTGACCAGGATGTCCAGGCCGCCGAGTTGCTCATGGGCGTCGCGCACCAGCTTTGTGCAGAATGCCTCGTCGGTGATGTCGCCAGGCAGCGCCACCGCCTTCACCTTTGCGGCGGTGATCAGACTGAGCGTGCCGCCGGCGTCGGCCTGCTCGCTGGGCAGATAGTTGATGGCCACATCCGCGCCTTCGCGGGCGAAGGCGATCGCCACCGCGCGGCCGATGCCGCTGTCGCCGCCGGTGATCAGCGCGTGACGCCCGGCGAGGCGGCCGAAACCCTGGTAGGTGAGTTCGCCGTGATCGGGCTTCGGCACCATGTCCCGCGCCAGGCCGGGAGCCGATTGCGGCTGGTCCTCGAACTTGGGCTGCGGGTACTGCGTCAGCGGATCCTGCATGGAGTACTGGTTCGGCTTCATCAGACGCCTCCGTTGAATGGAGGCCGCACAACGTGGCCAAGGCTCATCGGGTTTAGGCTGGGAGGGGTATTTCAGGCATCACATCGCACTGTGGCGACCAGGAGATCTACGGCCGCGGCCTGCCGGGCAAGCGGTCGGCGGCGCGCAGGCCGGGCGCCATGACGGTCAGCGCCGGATCGGCCGGCATGGCGCTCGGGAACACCGGGTTGCCCGCCGCGTCCGGTCCTCACAGCCGCCATCGCCGACAGTTTGCGAGGCCGGCATGATGCCTCCGCACTGCCCGTCCAGGGCTTGCGCGCCGCTACTTCGTCAGGCGCAGGTTCGCCAACTCGGACCCTATCTGCCGAAACGCGCTTTGCAGATCGGCACTGGTCGGCGCCAGGAAATAATCCGCCGGCTTGGTCGCGCAACTCTGGAACAGCGTCTGGGTGTCCGTTGACACCCCACCATGGTTGAACAGCACAGTGAAGATCGTGATGCCCTGCTGCTTGATGATGCCGCACATCTTGCTCATGCGGCCATTCAGCAGAGTTGTCGCGGTGTTGTTGCTCAAGCTCAGCAAGTTCTGTTTCAACCGGCCATAGGCGGAGAAATCGGTGTCGCCGTCGTTGATCCATCCTGCCGGCCCGGCACCCGGCGCGCCGCCTGGCCAGTCGTACCACTCGTTGTTGCCGTCGGTCATCAGCACGATGGCCTTGCGCATGTATGGCGTGTTGTAGGCCAGCGGCAGGGCGCCATCGCCCCACAGGCCGCGCCATTT
>JAYTQW010000084.1:0-5871 GCA_043746535.1 Rhodospirillales bacterium | reverse complement strand
GCTTACCGCAGATGGCGAGGCGTATGACGCGACCGCGTTGGTCGGCGCGCACCAGACGCTGCAACTGCCGGCCATCGTGCGGGTCACCAACCTGGAGAGTGGGCGCCAGATCCTGCTGCGCCTGAACGACCGCGGCCCCGACCTGCGGGGCAGGATGCTGGCACTGTCGCGCCGTGCTGCGGAGTTGCTCGGTCCTGGCACCGAGCCGGGCGTGCTGCGCGTGCGCGTGCAGGTCGAGGATGCGTCGAGCCGCCAACTTGCCGCGACGCTTGCGGGAGGGGACGCGCCGGCGTTGCCGATCCTGGTGGCGCCAGCCGGCGATGTGGTCGCCGAGCCGTTGTTGCCGCCGAGCGGCACAGGCTCCGAAGAGGGCCGCTTTGCCTCGGTGCGCAACGTGGCCGCAGCCCCGGTCATGGCGCAGGTAACCGCGAGCCTGCCGCTGCGGCTGCCGGAGCAGGTGACGCAGTTGGAGGTCCGCCCGACCGCGCTGTATGTCGATCTGGGCGATTTCAGCCGGCGGCAATATGCCGACCTGCTGGCGCGACGCATGGCCCGGTTGGGCGCGCAGGTCAGCACCAGCTACGGCGCGCCGCGCGACCAGGCATTCCGGGTACGGGTCGGCCCGTTGTCCGGCCTGTCCGATGCCGACGCGACGCTGGACCAAGCCATCGCTGCGGGAGTAGTCGATGCACGGATCATCGTCGACTGAAGGAGTGCGGAGCTTGCTGACACGCCGCCATCTGCTCGCCTCCAGCGCGGCCATCCCGGTCGCCATCGCTCAAGCCGAGGCGGCCACGCCGGTGCGTCGCCCGCACCCAGTTGCCGGGGCCGCGTCCCGCAAGCCGGCAGATGTGGTGCCGACCGGCAGCCCCGCCACGACACCGCTCGGCCCGGTCGACACCGTCGCGCGCTTTGCCGTGGTGATCGACTTCGCCACCAACACAGTGCTGCTCGACAAGGACATGGATGCGTCGATGACGCCGTCCTCGCTGACCAAGCTGATGACCGCCTACATCATCTACGGCCTGCTCAAGGCCGGGCGGCTGACGCTCATGCAGGAGTTGTTGGTCAGCGAGAAGGCCTGGCGCATGGGCGGGTCGAAGATGTTCGTGCAGATCGGCACTTCGGTGAAGGTCGAGGACCTGATCCGCGGCATGATCGTGCAATCCGGCAACGACGCCTGCATCGTGCTGGCCGAAGGGATCGCCGGCTCCGAGGAGCAGTTCGTCGAACTGATGAACGCCAAGGCCAAGGAACTCGGCCTGACCAAATCCAACTTCCGCAACTGCACCGGCTGGCCGGACCCGGACCACCGGTCGAGCTGCCACGACCTTGCCACCCTGGCACGGCGGATCATCAAGGACTACCCCGAATATTACAAATACGACTCTGAAAAGTCATTTAAATACAACAATATCGATCAGGAGAACCGCAACACGCTGGTGCAGAAGGGCGTCGCCGACGGCCTCAAGACCGGGCACACCGAGGATGGCGGCTACGGCCTCGCCGTCAGCGCGCAACGTGGCGACCGCCGGGTGATCGTGGTGCTCAACGGCATGACCTCGATGCACCAGCGTGGCCAGGAGGGCGAGCGGCTGCTCGACTGGGGGTTCCGCGAGTTCGAGAACGTGACCCTGTTCACCGCCGGCGACACCGTGGAGCAGGCGCAGGTCTGGCTCGGCGCCTCGCCCACGGTGCCGCTGGTGGGCGGGCGCGAGCTGGTGGTGACGATGCCGCGCAACTGGCGCCAGCACGCCCGCGTCAGCATCGAATATCAAAGCCCGATCCCAGCGCCGGTGGTGCGCGGCTCCAGCGTCGGCCGCCTGATCGTCTCCGGCGAGGGGGTGCCGAACATGGAGGTGCCGTTGCTGGCCGGCGCCGACGTGCCCAGGCTCAGCCTGCCTGGCCGGGCAATGGCGGTGCTGTCGCACATGGTCAGCGGCGTCTGACAGCCCGGCATTTGATAGTCCAGCGTCCGGCAGCGGTGCCGCGCGGCCGCCTCATCACCATCGAGGGCGGCGAGGGGGCCGGCAAGTCCACACAGGCGCGGCTGCTGGCGGCGGCGCTGACGGCGGCGGGCCATGCGGTCCTGCGCACCCGCGAGCCGGGCGGCACGCCGGGGGCGGAGGCGCTGCGCACGCTGCTGCTGTCCGGCGACATCGCATGGTCGCTGCCGGCGGAGACGCTGCTGCATTTCGCCGCCCGCGCCGACCATGTGGCCAAGGTGATCCGCCCGGCGCTGGAGGCGGGGCAATGGGTGGTATGCGACCGCTTCACCGACTCCACCATGGTCTATCAGGGTTATGGACAGTCCGGCGACCGCGCCGCCATCGCGGCACTGTCTGCCATGCTCGGCCTCGCCCCCGACCTCACGCTGGTGCTGGATGTGAGCGTCGCCGTCTCGCTCGCCCGCCTCGCCACGCGGGCCGAGGCCGCCGACCGTTACGAACGCCTCGGCGCCGCGTTCTTCGCCCGCATCCGCGATGGTTTCCGCGCAGTGGCGGCGGCGGATCCGGCCCGCTGCGTGCGGATCGACGCCGAGCAGCCGGAGCCCCTCGTCGCCGCCGCGATCTGGGACAGCGTGCGGGCGCGGCTTGCGGCATGAGCGGCCTGCCGGAACCGCGCGCCAACCCGCTGCTGCTGGGCCAGGATGCGGCCGAGTCGGCGCTGATCGAGGCCATGGGCGGCGGCCGGCTGGCCCATGCCTGGCTGTTGCTGGGACCGCCCGGGATCGGCAAGGCGACGCTGGCATTCCGCTTCGCCCGCCGCCTGCTGGCCGGCAACGTGACGGGGGAGGGGCTGTATCTCCCGCCCGGCAACCCGACCTTCCGGCGCGTGGCGGCGGGATCGCACGCCGATCTGCTGACCGTGGAGCGGGCCTGGGACGAGAAGCGCAAGAAGGTCCGGGGTGAGATCGTGGTCGACGACGTGCGCCGCATCGCCGACTTCCTGCGCCGCACGCCGGCGGAAGGCGGCTGGCGCGTGGTGGTGCTGGACGGCGCCGAAGACCTCAACCGCAACGCCGCCAACGCGCTGTTGAAGGTGCTGGAGGAGCCGCCGCCGCGCGCCGTGCTGCTGCTGGCCTGCTCCGCCGCTGGCCGCCTGTTGCCGACCATCCGCAGCCGCTGCCGCAGCCTGCGCCTGGCGTCGTTGCCGGTGGATGACGTGACGAGCCTGCTCGGCCAGGCCATGCCGGAGCTGCCGGCGGATGAGCGCCGCCGCGTGGCGGCGTTGTCGGACGGCTCGATCGGCTACGCGCTTGACCTCGCGCGGGAGGGCGGCGTCGGCCTTGCCGCCCTGGTGGAACAGGTGCTGCGCAGCCCGGCCGACCTCACCACCGCGCAGGCGTTGCAGACGGCGGACACGCTGGGGCGGGAGGAGGAGGCGTTCGCCACCTTCCTCGACCTGCTGCGCGCGGCCTTGTCGGCGGCGGTGCGGGCTGTGGCGCGCGGGTCGGCCGATGCGGCGCAGACAAGGCTGGTCGGCCATCGGCCTCTTGCCGACTGGGTGGCGGTGTGGCACGCCCTCGGCTCGTTGCAAGACGCCACCGAGGGCCTGCACCTGGATACGCGCGAGGCGCTGGTGCGGGGTTTTCGACTGCTGTCCGGGGCGGCGAACGCTTAGGCAAATACGTATGAAACCGAGATACTACGTCTCCACGCCGATCTATTACGTGAACGGCGCTCCGCATATCGGCCACGCCTACACCTCCATCGCCGCCGACGTGCTGGCGCGCTGGAAGCGGTTGGATGGCCACGACGTGTTCTTCCTGACCGGCACCGACGAACACGGCCAGAAGGTCGAGAAGGCCGCCGCTGATGCCGGGGTTGACCCGCAGGCGTTTGCCGACCGGGTCAGCGCCGATTTCCGCGACATGGCCGATCGCATGGGCATCGGTTACGACGACTTCATCCGCACCACCGAGACGCGGCACAAGACTGCCTGCGCGGCGCTGTGGCAGCGGCTGGAGGCGGCCGGCGACATCTATCTTGGCGGCTACGAGGGTTGGTACGCGGTGCGCGACGAGGCGTTCTACGATGCCGAGGAGGTGGTGACGCGCGCCGATGGCTCGAAGGCGGCGCCGACCGGGGCGCCGGTCGAGTGGGTGGTCGAGCCAAGCTATTTCTTCCGGCTGTCGGCCTACCAGGACCGGCTGCTGGCATTCTACGAGAGTCACCCCGATTTCGTGGCCCCCGCCGCGCGCCGCAACGAGTTGCTCAGCTTCCTGCGCGGCGGCCTGCGCGACCTGTCGATCAGCCGCACCAGCTTCGCCTGGGGCATCCCGGTTCCCGGTGATCCGGCCCACGTCATGTACGTGTGGCTGGATGCGCTGACCAACTACCTGTCCGCTGTCGGCTTCCCCGACGAGGGCGCGCCACGCTGGCCGTTCTGGCCGGCCGACCTGCACATCGTCGGCAAGGAAATCTCCCGTTTCCACGCGATCTACTGGCCGGCGTTCCTGATGTCGGCCGGACTGGCGCTGCCGCGACGGGTGTATTCGCACGGCTGGTGGACCGTCGAGGGCGAGAAGATGAGCAAGTCGGTCGGCAACGTGATCGACCCCCGCGCCCTGGTCGACGAGTTCGGCCGCGACGCCGTGCGCTTCTTCCTGCTGCGCGAGGTGCCGTTCGGCAACGATGGCGACTTCAGTCGCAAGGCGTTGATCTCGCGCCTCAATGTCGAACTGGCCAACGATCTCGGCAACCTTGCGCAACGCTCGCTGAGCCTGGTTGCCAAGAACTGCGACGCCCGCCTGCCGCCGCGTGGTCCGGCTGCCGATGAGGACACGGTGTTGCTCGACGCCGCCGCCGCATTGCCGGAGGCGTTGCGCCGCAGCCTCGACCGGCAAGCCTTCGGCGACGCGCTGGAGGAGGTCTGGCGGGTGATCCGCGCCGGCAACGGCTACATCGACCGGCAGGCGCCGTGGGCGTTGCGCAAAACGGATATCACCCGCATGAACAGCGTGCTGCGCGTGCTGGCGGACGTGTTGCGTGTGGTCGCCACCGTGTTGCAGCCGTTCATGCCGGACGCGATGGCGCGGATGCTGGATCAACTCGGCGTGGCGCCCGACGCACGCGACATCGCGGCGCTGGCCGCGCCGTTGCAGGACGGGCAGGCGCTGCCACCGCCCGCCGGCGTGTTCCCACGCTTCGTCGAAGCTGTGATGTGATGGTCCGATGCTGATCGATTCGCACTGCCACCTGGATTATTTCGAGGTCGCCGAGCGCGCGGATGTGCTGGCGCGCGCGGCGGCGGCGGGGGTGGGCGAGATGGTGACCATCGGCACCCGGCTCACGCAATCCGCCGAGATGCGCGCCATCGCCGAGAGCGCCGGCAATATCTGGTGCACCGTCGGCGTGCACCCGCACAACGCCGCCGAGTTGCCTGTGCCCACACCCGAGGCCATCGCCGCCGAGGCGCAGCATCGAAAGGTGGTCGGCATCGGCGAGAGCGGGCTGGACTATTTCTACGACAAAGCTCCGCGCGAGGTGCAGCGGGCCAGTTTCCGCGCGCATATCCGCGCTGCCCGACTGGCCGGCCTGCCGCTCGCCATCCACGCGCGCGACGCCGACGCGGACATCGCCGGCATACTGCGCGAGGAGCGGGAGCAGGGCGGGCCGTTCGACTTTCTGCTGCACTGCTTCAGTTCGGGCCGGAGCCTGGCGGAGACGGCGGTGGAGCTGGGCGGTTCGGTCAGCTTCTCCGGCATCCTGACCTTCCCGAAGTCGCAGGATATCCGCGACATCGCGCGCGATATCCCCGCCGACCGGCTGCTGGTGGAGACGGACGCGCCGTATCTGGCCCCGGTGCCGCATCGTGGCCGCCGCAACGAGCCGGCCTGGGTGGCCGACACCGCGCGCGTGCTGGCCG
>JAYTQW010000083.1:0-5794 GCA_043746535.1 Rhodospirillales bacterium | reverse complement strand
GCGCGGTCGCGCGCCGCGTGGGCGGCGATGGCCGCGCGCAGGGCTTGCACCACCAGCGTCAGGCGCTGCGACAGGCTCGGTGCGGGTGCGGGGAGCGGGGAAGACACGAACGGAACAAGAACACAACCCGCAGCCTGTGTCAAGCGGCAATAGGAATGTTTGCCTTGCCAAGCCCGCCAAAGAATGAGAGTTTTTGCTTCTTTTTGCAAAAAGAAGCGCTGCCTTCGCTGGATGTCAGCGTCACGGCGGGTTGGCGCTAGACCCTGACAGGCGCCGCAGCGAGCGCGGCTGCCAGCGCGCCGCGCAAGCTGTCGCGGTTGAACGGCTTGGTCAGCCAGACGAGCTCGGTCGTCTCGTCGCGGTCCCTGCCGGAGGCGATGATCACGCGCAGATCCGGCCGCATGGCCTGCGCGCGCGCCACCAGGGTCAGGCCGTCCATGTCGGGCAGGCCGAGATCGGATATCAGCACGTCGGTGCAGTCGGCCAGCAGCCGCAGCGCCTCCGCCCCGGTGCTTGCCTCCGTCACATGATGGCCCAGGTCGGCGAGCATGTCGGCGGTGCCCATGCGCACCAGCGCATCGTCCTCGGCCAGCACGATGCGCAGTTCGCCGCCGCTGCGCTGCCGCGCTCCATCGAGTGCCTGGCGCAGCCGGCGGGCAAGGTCGGCGACGCGCCACGGCTTGCTGATCAGGTTCATGCCGGGGTCGAGCTGGCCGTCATGCACGATGGCGTTCTTGGTGTAGCCGGAGGTGAACACCACCGCGAGGCCGGGCAGCATCGCCTGCGCCCGCTCCGCCATTTCCCGCGAGCCGGGCAGGCCGGGCATCACCACGTCGGTGAACAGCAGGTCCGGCCGTGCCCCGTCGTCCAGCAGGGTCAGCGCCGCCGCCGCGTTCGCCGCCGCGACCACGCGGTAGCCCAGCCCGCGCAGCGTGTCGGCCGCCGCCAGCCGCACCACGGCGTCATCCTCGACCAGCAGCACCAGCTCGCCATGCGCGGCGTCGGCCGTCGTCGCCTCGGGCGTCTTCTCGTGCGGGGCCGTGTGGCTGCGCGGCAGGTACAGCCGGGCGGTGGTGCCCTGGCCGATCTTGCTGGCGAGCTTGAAGTGGCCGCCGGATTGCTGGGAGAAGCCGTACACCATCGACAGGCCCAGCCCGGTCCCTCGCCCGGCCTCCTTGGTGGTGTAGAACGGCTCCAACGCGCGGGCGAGCTGGTCGGCGGACATGCCGGTGCCGCTGTCGGTCAGCGCGATGACCACGTACTGGCCCGGCGTCACCTCCGCGTCGCGGGCGGCGTGGTCGTCGTCCAGGTAGGCGTTGCTCGCCTGCATGACCAACCTGCCACCGTCCGGCATGGCGTCGCGCGCGTTGATGGCGAGGTTGAGCAGCGCGTTCTCCAGTTGCTGCGGGTCGATCCGCACCGGCCACAGATCGTCGCCGAGCACCGTCTCGACGGCGATCGCCTCGCCCAGCGTGCGCCGGAACACCTCGCTGACGGTGGACAGCAGGCGGGTGAGGTCGGTCGGCTCCGGCGCCAATGGCTGCCGGCGGGCGAATGCCAGCAGATGCCGGGTCAGTTGCGCCGCCCGGCCCACCCCGGACAACGCGGCGTCGAGCCGGGCGGCGACCCACTCGTCGTGGCGCACGCGCGGGCCGATCATCTCCAGGTTGGCCGAGATGATCTGCAAATGGTTGTTGAAATCGTGCGCGACGCCGCCGGTGAGCTGGCCGAGCGCCTCCATCTTCATCGCCTGCCGGCCGATCTCCTCCGCCTCGGCGCGGCGGGTGATGTCGGCCACCGCCAGCAGTTGGCCGCCATCGGGCAGCGCCCCGCGCCAGACATCGAGCACGCGGGCGCCCACGCGCAGCTCGGTCGCGACCGCGACGCCGCCGGGTCGGGGGGCCGCCAGCGGCGTGCCGGGCCAGCCCGTGGTCGCCTCGGCGAAGCGTTCGAACGGCGTGCCGGCCCTGAACAGCGTCCATGGCAGCCCCGTGGTCTCGCGCAGGACGCTGTTCCACAGCAACAGGCGCCCGTCGGCGTCGAACATGGCCACGCCGTCGCGCATGTTGCCGGCCGCCGCCGCCAGGCGGCTCGATTGCAGGCTCAAGGAGGCGCGCGACGCCACCAGGCGGGCGCGGTTGACCAGCAGCGCCACCATGCCGCCGACCAGCAGCGCGCCGCCGATGCAGGCCGCGACCAGGCCGCCGAGTCCGGCCGTGCGCTCGCGGCGGCGGAACTGCCCCACCGCGCCGTCGTACTCGGCGCGGGTGCGCTCCACGATGACGCCCACCCGCGCGCGGACGTGGTCCATGGTCGCGCGGCCCAGGTTCGACTTGACCAGCGCCAGGGCAGCCGGCACGTCATGCGCCCGCGCCAAGCCGAGGGTCGCATCGACTTCGGCAACCTTCCGGTCGGCCAGGGTATGCAGGGCGGCAACCTCGTCGCGCAGCCAACCGGCACTCTCGCCGCCAGCCTGCCAGGCCGCGTCGAGCTGCGCGAAGGCGGCTCCCAGATTTGCCTTGCCGGCCAGGTACGGCTCCAGGTAGGCCGGCGCCTGCACCAGCAGGAAGCCGCGCTGGCCGGTCTCGATATCCCTCAGCGCGTCGAGCACATCACGCGCGGCGGTCTCATGGGCACGCGCGCCGCTCGCAAGCTGGCGGGAGCGCTCCATCAGGTCGTCCTCGCGCAGGCTCAGCCCGATCAGCGCGCCGAGCACCACGAGCACGACCGCCAGCGCCGCCGCCGCTTGCAGCAGCAGCGGGCCGCGTTTGATCCTGTCCGGCGTCATCCCACCATCCGTCATGCCGCCCAGACCGGGCTGGCCAGCCGCGCCACGAAGGCCGCGTGCGCCGCCAGTTCCGCCTCGCTCGGCAGCACCGGACGCGGGGTGCGCGCGCCGGTTGCGGCATAGCTCGGGACCATCGGCAGATGGCCGTCGGCAGGCTCGGCCTCGCCGCCCCATAGCCCGCGCTGCCGCCCGCCGGTGAGTTCGAGGTACACCTCCGCCAGCAGCTTGCAGTCCAGCAGCGCGTTGTGGGTGGTGCGGGCGCTGAGGTCGATGCCGAAGCGGCGGCACAGCGCGTCCAGGCTGTTCGGCAGGCCGGGGAAGCGCAATTTGGCCATCGCCAGCGTGTCGATCATGCGATGGCGCGCGAGGCTGGGGAGCCGCAGCCGGGCCAGTTCGGCGTCGATGAAGCCGAAATCGAACGCGGCGTTGTGCGCCACCAGCGGATCGTCGCCGAAGAACGCCAGCATCTCCTCGGCGATGTCGGCGAAGCGCGGCTTGTCGGCAAGCTGCGCCAGCGTGATGCCGTGGACGCGGGTCGCCTCCTCCGGGATGTCGCGGCCGGGATGCACCAGGGCGTGGAAGTGCCGCCCGCTCGGCAAGTCGCGGATCAGTTCGAGCGCCGCGACCTCAATGACCCGGTCGCCGGTCAGCGGGTCGAGGCCGGTGGTCTCGGTGTCGAACAGGACGGTGCGGCTCATGGGCGAGGGTCATCTCCCGGATCAATCGGCGGATCACGTGATTGGCATAATGCCGCGAAAGTCCGCTGCGCACCACAACATCCGCGCGGCGCCTCCGCTCCCGGTCCGGGAGTTGCCGGGCCAGGATCGCCTGCAACTGCGCCGGCGTGAGGATGCCGCGCGCGAACACCCGGGCCGCCTGGACGGCGGCCGGCGCGGAAACCACCACGATCCGGTCCAGGTGCCGCCTCGTTTTGCTTTCAAACAGCAGCGGCACGTCCAGCACGGCGAGGCGCGCGCGCATCCGGCGCGCCCTGGCCAGGAAACGCCGTTCCAGCCCGGCCACCATCGGGTGGATGATCGCTTCCAGGCGGCGTAGGGCCTGTGGGTCCGACAGCGCCAGCGTCCGCAACGCGGGCCGGTCCAGCGCCAGCCGGCCGTACGCATCTTGCGTGATGACGGCGGGGAAGGCCTCCCGCAACGCCGGTAAGGCAGCGCCCCCGGGGGCCTGCAACGCCCGCACCGCGGCATCGGCGTCGAACACCGGCACATGGGCGCGGCGGAACGCCTTCGCGGCGGTGGACTTGCCCATGGCGATGCCGCCGGTCAGGCCGATGACTTTCATGGGCCAATAGTCTTCATGGGGCCGGATGCCATGGCGGCATTGAACCGCGCGTGCATCCGATCGGCAACCGTGGCATCCGTCCTGGCGTCGTTTGCCAAAGGACCGCCCCCCATGACCGCGCCCATGACCGACCCCTCGCTGGCCCATCGCCTGCGCGTCGCCCGCCGCCTAGCCCAGGAGGCCGGAGCGCTGGCGCTGCGGCTGCGCCCGCCGCCGGGTGCGCCGGCCGCCACCCTGAAGGGCGCGCAGGACTGGGTGACCGAGGCCGATCTGGCGGTCGAACGGTTCCTGTCCGACGCGCTGGCCCAGGCGTTCCCCGACGACGGCTTCCAGGGCGAGGAGGGCGGGCGGGCAAGGGCGGGCGCTACGCGCTGGGTGGTGGACCCGATCGACGGCACCTCCAACTACGCCCGTGGCGGCGCGCGCTGGTGCGTCTCGCTGGGACTGGTCGCGGGACGCACGCCGCTGCTGGGCGTGATCGCGGTGCCGGCGTTGGATGAGGTGTTCGATGCGGTCCAGGGCGGCGGCGCCCGCCTGAACGGGACGCCGATCCGCGCGGCGGCGACCACGGACCTGGCCCGCGCCATGGTCGAGTGCGGCTGGTCGCCGCGCATCGCCACCGATGCGTTCCTCGGCCTGGGCGGGCGGATGATGGCGGCCGGCGCCGCGCTGCGGTTCGGCGGCTCCGGCGCGCTGGCACTGGCCGATGTCGCCTGCGGCCGGCTGGACGCCTATGTCGAGGCGCATATCAACCTGTGGGACGTGGCCGCGGCGCTGGCAATCCTGGCCGAGAGCGGCGCTACCGTGTCCGACTTCATGGCCGGCGCCGGACCGGACAGCGGCGCGGCGATCCAGGCGGCAGCCCCAGGCGTGGCGACGCAAGTGGCAGAGATCTCCGGCATCGCGTTCTAAGGCCGAGCCGGCCTGGCAGTGAGTCTCCAGGCAGGTCAGGGAAGCAGTTCTTTTTTGCAAAAAAGAACCAAAAAACTCTGACTGGTTAGGCGCTCCGCACCGTTGGCGCAGCGGTGCAATATGTTATGGTATCGTAACGTTTTGGGCATGCGTAGGCCCGCTCACGCCAGGGCCGCGCCGAAGGCGGGCGCGCGGGGTCGGGCGCGACGCCTGGGCGTTGGCGGTTCCGGCGCCGGCGGCGCTGCCGCGCGCGCCTGCGGAGCAGGCGGCGCCGGAGCAGGCGACGGCGGCGGGTCGGACGGTGGTAGTGGGTCGGGCGGTGGCGGCGGGTCCGGTCGCTGGAACAGCGCCGGCGGGAAGCCCGGCCCGGCCTCGATGCCCAGCATCCGGCACAGCGGGCGCAGGATGCGCCCCGCCCCCGGCGCGGCCGCCAGCAAGGCCGCAAGCTCGGGGTCCCCCAGCAGGTGGCACACCTGACTGCGCAGGGGCAGGATGCCGGGGGCGAAGCGGGCCAGCCAGGCGAAGCCTTGCGGCAGCGCGGGAGGTCGGGGGCGCGGCACTTGAAGGCGTGGCACTTCCGCAGCGGCGCGGAGTCTGGTCGTTGGTGCGGCGGCCACCTTGCCAGCCTGCACCCGCAGCGTCAGGGCGGCGAAGCGGGCCGCGAGGCGGTTCAGGTAGGGCCACACCAGCCACGCCACGGCCACCGCGGCGCGGTCGCGCGCCGCGTGGGCGGCGATGGCCGCGCGCAGGGCTTGCACCACCAGCGTCAGGCGCTGCGACAGGCTCGGTGCG
>JAYTQW010000082.1:0-4894 GCA_043746535.1 Rhodospirillales bacterium | reverse complement strand
CTCCAGCATCGCGGCAACCATCGCATCGGCCGGCGTCTTGCCGGCCCACAGCACGAACTGGAACGCCGGGAAGAAGCGCTCGCACTCGGTGATGGCGATATCGACCATATCCTCCAGGCTCTCCGCCGACGCGCCGGCGGCGCCACGCAGCAGCACGGAGTGGCGGAACACCGGCATGCCGTCATCGCTGTCCATGCCGAAATGGCCGATCCACAGCTTCTCGTTGGCCAGCGCCAGCAGCTCGTACAGGGCGCCGCGCCGCTTTTCGGGCACCTTCAGGTCGAACGTGCAGGTGAAGTGCATGGCGCAGATCTCGGTCGACCAACTGAAGTACAGCCCGTAGTCGCACCATTTGCCCGGCGCCTGGATCGCCATCTCGGCGTCGTTGCGGCGGTCGAACTGCCAGTCGTTCTCCGATGCTATCTGCTCGACCACGTCGAGCGGGTTGGCGGCGTGTTCGGCCTGATGGCTCATATGAGCGGACATGCGGGTCTCCCGTTGCAGAGGAAGGCCGACCCGCGCCGTCTGGCGCGGGCGTAGCGAGTGTCGCAGAGGCCCGGCGCGGCGTTTGGGCACACCGGTGGCGGCCCTCCGTTGGCAGCCTAGCGGGCGGGCTTTCCGCGCCGCAAGGCCCACCATCTTCGCCCACGTCATTTCCCGATGGAACGACCCCGATGGAACGACCCCGGTGGAACGACGCAAACGCAGAGCCATTGAAACGCCGGGCCGCGCGCTTGTTTCCGAGCGGCGGCAGCGGTTGCGCTCACACCGGACTCAGAAGCCCGCGAGGTTTGCGCAATGCACGCGAGAGCGCCTGAACGACGCGCTCGTCGATCGAACGGATGGTGGGCGCAGTAGGATTCGAACCTACGACCCGCTGATTAAGAGTCAGCTGCTCTACCAACTGAGCTATGCGCCCGCGCCGTTCCCGGTGCCGAGCCGCGCTCATAGCAACCCGCCGCCGCGAAGGGAACCCCCGCCGCCATGGCTTTGTCAGTCGACCCTTGCACCACACGCAACCCCGTGCTTCGTATCTCGCGGGGCCGTGACCGTGCGTGGCGGCCGGGAACGGGGGGTGCGGGTGGCCTATGCGTTGCAACAACTGATCAACGGCGTCACCCTGGGCATGATCTACGGGCTGATCGCGATTGGCTACACGATGGTGTACGGCATCATCGGCATGATCAATTTCGCCCATGGCGACATCTTCATGGTCGGCGCGTTCCTCTCCATCATCTCGCTGACCTTGCTGGCCTCCCTCGGCATCTCCTCGGTGCCGCTGGCGCTGGCGATCACGCTGATCTGCGCCGCCGGCATCGCCGCGCTGTACGGCTGGACGGTGGAGCGCATCGCCTACCGGCCGTTGCGCGGCTCGTTCCGGCTGGCGCCGCTGATCTCGGCCATCGGCATGTCGATCGTGCTGCAAAATTTCGTGCAGGTGTCGCAGGGCGCCCGCGACAAGAACATCGCCTCGATGGTGCCGGGCGGCTTTCGGCTGATGGTCGAGAACGGCTTCGCGGTGCAGCTCTCATACATGCAGATCGTGATCGCCGTGGTGACCATGACCCTGCTCGGCCTGTTCACCTACCTGGTCACCCGCACCCCGCTCGGTCGCGCCATGCGCGCCTGCGAGCAGGACCTGAAGATGGCGACCCTGCTCGGTATCGACACCGACCGCACCATCAGCCTGACCTTCGTCATCGGCGCGGTGCTGGCGACCGTCGCCGGGCTGCTGTTCCTGCTGTATTACGGCTCGATCAACTTCTTCATCGGCTTCAACGCCGGGGTGAAGGCGTTCACCGCCGCCGTGCTGGGCGGCATCGGCAGCCTGCCGGGGGCGGTGCTGGGCGGGCTGGCGATCGGGTTGATCGAAGCATTCTGGGCCGGCTACGCCAGCGCGCAGTACAAGGACGTGGCGGCATTCTCGGTGCTTATCATCGTGCTGATCTTCATGCCGACCGGACTGCTCGGCCGCGCGGACATCGAGAAGGTATGAGCGCCGGCGCCGTCCCCGACCGGCGTGTGGCGCTGGCGTTCCGCGATGCCGGCCTCACCGCGCTGGTGGCGTTCGGCCTGTTCGCCTTCATGGTCGGCATGCGCACCGTGGTGGCCGATGGGCGGCTGCAGTTCGACTACCAGCCGCGGGCGGTGGCCGGGCTGGTCGGCGCGGTGTTCGTCGGCCGGCTGGCGATGCTGCTGTGGCCGCTGCTGCGCCGCCCGGCCGCCACGGCTGCGCCCGCATCCGGACCGGAACGGCCGCTGCGCCGGCTGGCGGAGGCGGCGCGCAACTCGGGCCGCTACGTGGCGCCGCTGGTGCTGGTGCTGGCGGCGACGTTGCCGGCCTATGCCAGCCGGCAGTGGCTCGACACCGGCGTGCTGGTGCTGACCTATGTCATGCTGGGCTGGGGGCTCAACATCGTGGTCGGCCTGGCCGGGCTGCTCGACCTCGGCTACGTCGCATTCTACGCCGTCGGCGCCTATACGTATGCGCTGTTCTCGACCACCTATCATCTGGGCTTCTGGACCTGCCTGCCGCTGGCGGGGCTGTTCGCGGCGGTCTGGGGCATGCTGCTGGGCTTCCCGGTGCTGCGGCTGCGCGGCGACTACCTGGCGATCGTGACGCTGGCGTTCGGCGAAATCATCCGCGTCGTGCTGCTGAACTGGACCACGCTCACGGGCGGCTCGAACGGCATCTCCGGCGTGCCGTACCCGACGCTGTTCGGCCTCACCTTCACCGCTGGGCGCGGGCCGGGCAGCTTTGCGCGATTCTTCGACCTGCCGCCCAGCCTCAGCTACCGCTCGATCTACCTTTATTACGTGATCTTCGGCCTCGCCTTGCTGACCAACTGGGTGTCGCTGCGGCTACGCCGGCTGCCGCTTGGCCGCGCCTGGGAGGCGCTGCGCGAGGACGAGATCGCCTGCCGCTCGCTCGGCATCAATGTGACCGTCACCAAACTCACCGCGTTCTCGATCGGCGCCATGTTCGGCGGTCTTGCCGGCGCATTCTTCGCCACCCGCGATGCGTTCGTAAGCCCGGAAAGCTTCACCTACATCGAGAGCGCCATCGTGCTGGCGATCGTCGTGCTGGGCGGACTCGGCAGCCAGCTTGGCGTGGCGCTGGCGGCGGTGGTGATGATCGGCGGCTCCGAGGTGCTGCGCAACCTGGGCCTCACCGAATACCGCAACCTGGTGTTCGGCGCGGCGCTGGTGGTGATGATGGTGCTGCGCCCGCGCGGCCTGGTGTCTGGCCGCACCCCGTCGCTGGCGCTGAACCAGCGGCGGGAGATCGCCGCCGAGCTGGTCACCGAGGGGCGCGGCTGATGCCCGGCGGCAACATCGGCGACGCCCTGCTCACCGTCGACACGCTGGTCATGCGCTTCGGCGGCCTGACCGCGGTCGGCGGGCTGTCGTTCGTCGCCCGGCGTGGTGACATCACCGCCGTGATCGGCCCCAACGGCGCCGGCAAGACCACCGTGTTCAACTGCATCACCGGCTTCTACCGCCCGACCTCCGGCAGCCTGAAGCTGGCGCACCCCGACGGTCCCGCCCACGCGCTGGAGCGGATGCAAGGCCACCTCATCGCGCGGCGCGCCCGCGTTGCCCGCACCTTCCAGAACATCCGCCTGTTCGCCGGCATGACGGTGCTGGAGAACCTGATGGTGGCGCAGCACAACATGCTGATGCCCAATGTCGGGCTGGGCCTGCTCGGCGTGTTCGGCATCGGCGGCACCCGCGCGCGGGAGCGGCTGGCGATCGAGCGGGCGCGGCACTGGCTCGGCGCCATCGGCCTGATCGGGCGCGCCGACGATCCGGCCGGGGCGCTGCCGTACGGCGCGCAACGCCGGCTGGAGATCGCGCGCGCCATGTGCACCGGCCCGGTGCTGCTGTGCCTGGACGAGCCGGCCGCCGGGCTGAACCCGCGCGAGAGCGAGGAGTTGTCCGGCCTGCTCATGCGCATCCGCGCCGAAGGCTGCTCGATCCTGCTGATCGAACACGACATGGGCGTGGTCATGCGCATCAGCGACCACGTCGTGGTGCTGGATCGCGGCGCCAGGATCAGCGACGGCACGCCGGCCGAGATCCGCAACGACCCGGTGGTGATCGCGGCCTATCTCGGCGAGGGCGACGAGGACGAGCCGCCCAGCCCGCTGGCGGAAGCGGCGGCATGATGGCGGCGCCACTGCTGCGGCTCGACGGCGTGACCGCGTTCTATGGCGCCATCCAGGCCTTGAAGGGGGTCGACCTGGACGTGTTCGCGGGCGAGATCGTGACCCTGATCGGCGCCAACGGCGCCGGCAAGTCGACGCTGATGATGACCATCTGCGGCAACCCGCGCGCCCGCGACGGCACCATCACCTATGACGGCGCCGACATCTCGCGGATGCCGACGCACCTCATCATGCGCCGCGCCATCGCCCAGTCGCCCGAGGGCCGCCGCATCTTCCCGCGCATGACGGTGCGCGAGAACCTGCTGATGGGCGCCCCCGCGCTGTCGCCGGCGCAGATGTCAGACACCATGGAGCAGATGTTCGCCCTGTTCCCGCGCCTGAAGGAGCGCGTCGCCCAGCGCGGCGGCACGCTGTCGGGCGGCGAGCAGCAGATGCTGTCGATCGCCCGCGCGCTGATGAGCCGTCCGCGCCTGCTGCTGCTGGACGAGCCAAGCCTGGGCCTGGCGCCGCTGGTGGTGCGCCTGATCTTCGACGCCATCCGCGCGCTGAACCGCGACACCGGCCTGACTGTGCTGCTGGTGGAACAGAACGCCTTCCAGGCGCTCCGGCTGGCGCATCGCGGCTACGTGCTGGTCAACGGCGCCATCACCATGGCCGGGACCGGCGCGGAACTGCTGGCGCGGCCCGAGATCCGCGCGGCGTATCTGGAGGGCGGGCACTGACGC
>JAYTQW010000081.1:0-11860 GCA_043746535.1 Rhodospirillales bacterium | reverse complement strand
ACCAGTTCGACGAGCGGCTGGGCGCCCACGCCGTGACCCTTGGGCCACCAACGACCGATCTGGCCAGTGAAAATCTCGAACGCCCTCGGCGGCGGCGCCTTGGTGTGCACGAAGCGCGCGATAGGGGCGATGGTCATCGGTCTTCCTCCTCCGCGTTCATATCTCGGTCGGCGAACCTGCCGAAGGCGTCGAGCGCCACGGCCCACTGGCTGTCGAGCCAGTCGCGCACGGCGGCGATGCCGGCCGGATCGAGCCGGTAGATCCGGCGCGTCCCCTGGGGTGTCTCCATGACCAATCCGGCCTCCTTCAACACGCGCAGATGTTGCGATACCGCCGACCGGGTGACCGGCATGGACTTCGCCAGCTCCCCCACGGACAACGGACTGGTGGCCAGCCGCTCGAAAATCATCCGGCGGCTCGGATCGCCGAGGGCGCTCATGGCGTGTATGGCTGCGGCTGCGTTAGTCATGACGAACGGTTAGCCTAGACTAACGTATGAGTCAAATGCAGTTTGGTTGCCTCTTCAACCGCGTCCTTGCGGCGGCAGCGCCGCAGGATCAGGAGTTGCGCGTCTGGCCATACCGGGTTCCGGCGCGAATTGTACATCCAGGTCACGCCGGGCGATCCCGAGCAGCCCGCTCATGGCCGCGGCGGCTCCGGCGCCATCGCGCAGGCGGATACGGTCGATGACGTCCCTATGCGCCGACAAAGCCGCCTGATGCGACGCAGCAAGTCCTGTGGAGAGCCGAAAGATCGTCACCAGCGCTGCCGAGATGGTGCCCGCCAACTGAATCAGGAACGGGTTCTCCGTGGCGCGCAGGATGCCGACATGAAAATCGAGGTCGGCCTGGCAGCACGCCTCCACATCATGCGGCAGGGCAGCGACCATGCGGCCATAGGCGTCCTCGATCTGCGCCAGCTGCGCCGGTGTCGCCCGCTGGGCCGCCGCCGCCGCCGCCCCTGGCTCGATCAGTTGCCGGCACTCCAGCAAGTACTGCACCAGCGAACGGTCGAGCGAAGCGCCGCACCAGCCTAGCACCTGCGGGTCCAGCAAGTGCCAATGCTGCTGCGCCTGGACGCGGGTGCCGCTACGCGGGCGCATCTCGACCAAGCCCTTGGCGGCCAGGACGCGCACCACCTCGCGCAAGGCGGAGCGGCTGACGCCGAGTTCGACGCTGAGCGTGGTGTTGGTCGACAGCGAAGCCCCTGCCGCTATCTCGCCGGACAGGATCTTGCGGCCAAGCAGCGCGATCACCTCGCCATGCACGCGCGGCCGGGGTCCGGTCGTCCGCATGGCAGCAGGCGGGGCTGCATTCGCAGGCAGTTTCGGCGGGGGAGTCATGACGGCCGACTATCCGCCCCGGCCAGAGCCCGGGCAAGCCGCCACAATCCGCTTGCGTGGGCTAATGATCCGACTATTGTCTGCTCAGCTGCGCGCCGGGGTTAATCGCTGCCCTGCTGACGAACGCCGCGACGGGGGAGAGTGAGATGTTATCGGAGCGGATACACCTATCCCACGGTGCGATGTCAGCACAGGTCGCGCCACAGGGTGGCGCGCTTCTGGCCTTCGCGCGCGACCAAGGCCACGGACGAGTTGACATGATGCGCCCCACGCCGGCGGGCAGGGAAGCCGATCCACTACAGGCGGCGTGCTTCCCGCTGCTGCCGTTCGGCAGCCGGGTCCGCGGCAACGGCTTCGACTTCGGGGGAGTGCATCACGGCCTTCGGCGGAACACTGCCGACCGCCACTATCTGCACGGCGACGGCTGGCTGTCCCAGTGGCAGGTCGCGCGGCAGAGTGCTGCCGAGGTGATGCTGACCTTTTCGCACGTTGCAGATGGAACCCCATATCGCTATGCCGCCGAGCAACATTTCGCACTCTCGGCGGATAGCCTCACGGCAACGCTGGCGGTGCGTAACGCGGGCAAGGCGGCACTGCCGTTCGGCCTTGGGCTGCACCCGTATTTCCCATGCACGCCGCGGACCCGGTTACGCGCGACAGCGGCCTGCTGCTGGCCGGAAGAGGAAGACTTCCTGTTCGGGGCGCCGGGATCGGTTCCCGCCGGGCGGGACTTTTCTACCGCGCGGACGCTGCCGCGGGAATGGGTGCATACCGCATTCGGCGGCTGGGACGGCCGAGCTGAGATTGTCTGGCCGGAGCACCAGATGGCCCTCGACATCGCCGCCGATGCAGCGTTCGGTGTATGGCTGCTGTTCATTTCCGACCCGGCCTTCCAGCCCGGATACGCCTATGAGCATTTTTGCTTCGAGCCGATGACCCATGCGCCCGACGCGCATAATCGCGCCGATCTCGGCGGGCTCGTGGTGCTGGCGCCGGGCGAGAGCCTGCGCGGGACCGTGACCTTCCACTGCCGTGATCTCGCACCCGGAGCGCAGCAGTGAAGATCACCGCCATCCGCACCGTCGTCGTCAACGCCGAAATGCGCAACTGGGTGTTCGTGCGTGTCGATACCGACCAGGCGGGACTGTATGGATGGGGCGAGGCGACGCTGGAATGGAAGACCCGCGCCGTCGTGGGCGCCGTCGAAGACCTGTCGCCGCTGATGCTCGGCCGCGATCCGCGCGACATCGAGCAGGCGATCCGGGTGATGAACAAGCACGGCTTCTGGCGGATCGGCGTGATTGGCAAGACCGCGATAAGCGGCATCGAGGTGGCACTGTGGGACATCTTCGCCAAGAGCCTGGAGGTGCCGGTATGGCGGCTACTCGGCGGCCGCACGCATGATCGCATTCGTGTCTACACCCATCTTGGCATGGGCAAGATGACCGATGTGTACGAGACCACCGACGCGCAGGCCTTGGTGGATCGCGGCCTGGAAGTGGTGGCGCAGGGCTATACGGCGCTGAAGGTCGTCACCATTCCCTACACCCACTACACCGCCTCGCCGCGGCAGATCGACGGCGTGGCGCGTTCGATGGGAGCGCTGCGCGAAGCGGTGGGGGACGATGTGGAGATCATGGTCGATTTCCACGGTCGTCCGGCATCCACTAGTGCGACGCTGCAATATATCGAAGCCCTGGCCCCGTTCCGCCCGTTGTTTATCGAGGAGCCAGTGCAGCCTGGTGACGCGCTGGCGATGCGCGAGATCGTCGCCCGCTCGTCCTGCCCGATCGCCACTGGTGAACGGTTGGTCGACCGGCACGAGTTCGACGAGTTGTTCCGGTTGCGCGCGGTGCATATCGCGCAACCCGACATCTGCCATGTCGGCGGGTTGTCGGAAGCGCGTAAGATCGCGACGATGGCGGAGAATGCCGGGGCTGGCATTGCGCCGCACAATCCGCTCGGCCCGCTGGCCACGGTAGCGGCGCTGCATTTTGATGTCGCCACCCCGAACTTCGTGATCCAGGAGGAAATGTCAGGCGCCGTGCCGTGGTTCGGCGAGGTGCTGCGTGGCCTGCCGGTGCTGCGGGACGGCCATTGGGCGGTGCCGGAGCTGCCTGGCCTGGGCATCGAGATCGACGAGACGGTGGCGGCGCGGCATCCGTATCAGCCGGAGGTGCAGCACGCGGCGCAGGGCGTATTGGCTGATGGCACAGTGGTGGACTGGTAGATGGCCGGGCGCCTGACGGGCAAGGCCGCCATCGTGACCGGAGCCGGCCAGGGCCTGGGCGAGGCCATCGCGCGCCGCTTCGTGGCCGAAGGAGCCGCAGTGGTGCTGGCCGAACGTAATACCGAGACCGGCCAGCGTCTGGCCGACGAACTGACGGCAGCGGGCGGGGTCGCGCACTTCATCCAGACCGACGTGACGGACAATGCGGGTGTTGCCGCGATGGTGGCGCTGGCGACCGCTCTGATCGGCCCGCCATCGATCCTGGTGAACAATGCCGGCATCAATGTGTTTCGCGATCCGCTGGCGACCAGCGAGGCGGATTGGCGGCGGTGCATGGCGGTCGATCTGGACGGCGCCTGGCACTGCGCCAGGGCCGTGCTGCCGGCGATGATCGCGGCGGGCGGCGGCAGCGTGGTCAACATCGCCTCCACCCATTCGTTCAGCATCATCCCCGGCTGCTTCCCGTATCCCGTCGCCAAGCATGCGCTGCTCGGCCTTACCCGGTCGCTCGGGATCGAATACGCGCGGCACGGCATCCGGGTGAACGCCATCGCGCCGGGCTATATCGAGACGGCGCTGACGGGCGAATACTGGAACGGCTTTGCTGACCCGCAGGCGGAGCGCCGGCGCATCATGGACCTGCATCCGCCACGCCGCCTCGGCCGCCCGGACGAGGTAGCGATGACGGCCTTGTTCCTCGCCTCCGACGAGGCGCCGTTTATCAACGCCACCTGCGTCGTGATCGATGGCGGGCGTTCGGTGCTGTATCACGAATAAGGCCGCCACACGGCCCAACCAGATCGGCCCCGCGCCGATGAACAAGACTGCAACAGGGAGAAACGCCATGACCAGGATCAAGACATCCGCGTGCCTCGGGATTGCCGCGATTGCCGCCGCCACCTTGCTCCCGGCACCGGTCAGCCGAGCGGCCGACAAGGAGCTGACCATCGCCTATATCCAGAAGCAGGGCGACCAGCAGTATTTTGTCGACGAGGCCGACGGTGCCCGTGCCGCCGCCAAGGAACTCGGCAACGTCAAGGTCACCGTCGTCAACGTGGCAATGGACGCCAATGCCGCGATCAGCGCGATGAACGTCATGGTCGGCCAGAAAGTCGATGGCATCGCCATCGTGGTGCCCGACCAGCAGATCGGGCCGCAGGTGATCGACATGGCGGCGCAGGCGAACACGCCGATCATCGCCTCCGACGACCCGATCAAGAGCGGCACCGGCGCCGCTTCGGCCTTTGTCGGCTTCGACGGCTTCGACATGGGCAGCAAGGTGGGCGACGCTGCGGGCAGCCTGTTCAAGAAGGCTGGCTGGAAGACGGGCGAGACACGGATCATCGCCGCCTATCAGCAGCAGCTCTCGGTCTGCCAGGACCGCCAGAACGGCGAAGAAGCCGGGTTTCAGAAGGCCGCCGGCGAGATGCCGAAGATTATCAAGGTTGGCACCGACAACTCAGTGGTGGACGCGCAGAATCGCACCGGGGCGGTGGTGACCGCCAATCCGGACGTCAAGCACTGGATTGTCTGGGGCTGCAACGACGAGAACGAGACCGGGGCGACCACCGCGCTGGCCAATGCCGGAATGACGGCCGATCAGGTCATCGGCGTCGGGCTTGGCGCCTACCTGGCCTGCAAGGATTGGCAGGCCGGGCAGACGACCGGCAACAAGGCTGCCCTGTTCATCAGCGGCCACGATGTCGGCAGTGCGGCGGTCAAAGCGCTGGTGGCCACGATCCGCGACCACAAGCCGTTGCCGCCCAAGACCGTCGCCACGACCACCATCGTGATGCCAGATAACTGGAAGAGCGTGATGGGCAGTTGCAGCTAGGCCTTTGATCGATGGCGTGGCGCCGCGGCGCCACGCCAGCTTCTTGCGGAGGCGGGGATGACGACGTCGGCTGGGCAGGTTGTTCTGGAGATGACCGGCATCGAGAAGCGCTTTGCCGGCGTCCATGCGCTGCGCGAGGTGACGCTGGTGGCGCGCGCCGGCGAGGTGCTGGCGTTGATGGGCGAAAACGGTGCTGGGAAGTCCACGCTGCTGAAGATCATGAGCGGCACCTACACACCCGACGCCGGCCAGATCGTGCTGGACGGTGTGAGGGTGGCCTTCACGGACCCGGCTGCGGCGCGACGAGCCGGCGTGCGGGTGGTGGCACAGGAGCCGGAGATCATCGGGGCGCTGTCGGTGGCCGAGAACGTCCATGCCGGGGCGCTGCCGTCACGTGGCGGCCGGTTCAACCGGGCACGCCTGATGTCGATGGTCGCCGCCGACCTTGTCCGCTATGGCTTTGCCGACATGATCGACCCGGCGCAACTGGGCCATACGCTGTCGCCGGCACAGCGGCAGGTAGTAGAGATCCTGCGCGCGCTGTCGGGCGAGGCGCGCGTCATTGCCTTCGATGAGCCGACCTCCTCGCTGTCGGATCAAGAGGTGGCATCGCTGTTCCGCCTGATCGCGCAACTGGCGGCCACGGGGATCGCAGTGATCTACGTTTCGCACCGCATGGCCGAGATCTTTCGCGTATCGACCCGCGTGCAGGTGCTGCGCGACGGCGCCGTGATCGGCGTGCGCATGGCAGCCGACACCAGCGACGCCGAACTGGTGCGCATGATGGTGGGCCGCGACCTGAGTGCCATGTTCCACCATTCGCCGCGTACGCCCGCGCGCACCGTGCTCAACCTGCGTGGCGTGACCACCGGCGACGTGCGCGACATCAGCTTCGACGTGCGCGCCGGCGAGGTGGTGGTGTTGGCCGGGCTGGTCGGCGCCGGGCGCACCGAACTGGCGCACGCCATCATCGGCGATGTGGGCCTGGTCGCCGGCGAGATACGGGTGGATGATGTGCCGGTTCACATGACCTCGCCACGCGACGCCATCCGCGCCGGGCTATGCCTGGCGCCGGAGGAGCGCAAGGCGCAGGCGCTGCTGATGAAACGCTCCGTGCGCGACAACGTCTCGCTGGCGGTCTTGGGACGGCTGTCCTGGCTGGGCATCGTCCGTCGCGGGGCCGAACGAACGCTGGCGCAGCGCTACGTCGAAGAGCTGCGGGTCCGCACCCCATCCATCGAACAGGAGATCGGCAAGCTGTCGGGCGGCAACCAGCAGAAGGTGGTGCTCGCGCGCTGGCTGGCGCGGCAATCGAAGCTGCTGATCCTGGATGAGCCGACGCGCGGCGTCGACGTCGGGGCCAAAGCGGACATCTACGCCATCATTGACCAACTGGCGCAGGACGGGGTGGCGGTGCTGGTCATCTCCTCCGAACTGCCGGAAGTGCTGGGGCTGGCCGACCGCATCGTGGTGATGCAGGGAGGGCGTGTCGCGGGCACGCTGGATCGGGCCGAGGCCAGCGAGGAGCGTGTCTTGAGTCTGGCGATACTGGAGCAGGCGGCATGAGCAGTAAGACCCCGGCCCGACCGCGCGCGCTGCGGCGGATGCTGACCGCCGTCGGCGTGCAGAATGTCAGCCTGCTGATGGCGCTTGCCTTGTTGGTGACATTTATCGGCGTGCAGAACAGCAACTTCTTCTATGCCAGCAACATCGCCACCGTCGGCACCACGGTTGCCATCGTCGGCGTGCTGGCGGTGGTGCAGACGGTGGTCATGCTGCTCGGCGGGCTGGATATCTCGGTCGGCTCGCAGGCCGGGCTGACGTCGGTGGTCTCGGCCATGGTGTTCACGGCGACCGGCAGTGCCGCCGCCGGCATCGCCGCCGCCCTGGCCTGCGGCATTGCCACTGGGCTGCTGAACGGGGTCATCGTCATCTATGGCCGGGTCAACGCGGTGATCGCGACACTGGCGACCTTCGCGGCGTTCCGTGGCCTCGCCAACCTGATCGCCAACGGCCGGGCGCAAGGCTATACCGGCGTCAATCAGACATTCGTGTTTCTGGCGCGCGGACAACTGCTCGGTATTCCCGTGCTGATCTGGATCTTCTTGGCGGCCGCGGTCGCGGCGCAGCTGGTGCTGCACTACACGGTGGTGGGGCGCAACATCTATGCGGTCGGCGGCAACGCCACCGCGTCGCGGCTGGCCGGCATCGCGCTCAATCGCTACATCGTTGGCACCTACATCCTTTGCGGCATGGTTGCGGCGGTGGCGGGCGTGCTGCTGACGGCACGCACTGGGTCGGGGCAACCGACCTCCGGCAGTCAGGGCCTGGAGTTGCAGTCGATCACCGCGGCAGCGCTTGGCGGCTGCTCGCTGCAGGGCGGCCGTGGCACTATTGTCGGCACCGGGCTTGCGGTGGTGCTGCTCGGCGTGCTGGCGAACGGCCTTGTCATTCTCGACGTCAACTCGTTCTGGCAGGATATCGCCCAGGGTGGCCTGCTGGTGGTGGCGGTGGTGATCCAGCAGCGACGTGGCGGGGCGCGCGGGGTCGGCCTGCCGACCTGATGCGCCGCCGATGCGATCTGCGGCCAGCGGCAATGGGCCGCTATCCGGACGCCATGCCTCAAGCGCGTAGGACCAAAAGCAGGAGCGTCAGGCCAAGCGCCAGGACGGACGGGTAGAAGGTCAGGCCGAAGCCGAGGGCGCGGCTGCCCGCGCCGCGGCGATAGCCGATCCAAAACGCGAGCCGGCCGCCGCAGAACAGGGCCACGAGCAGCGGGATCAGCACCAGCTCACGCCCGCGCAGCAGGCTCGCCAGCGCAAGGTGCACAATGAGTGCGAGCACGACCTGCTCAAGCGTGTTCTGCAGCACGGCCGCCGCGACGGCGATCCGAGGACCCGGCCCGCCGAACCCGGAGCCCTGGATGTCGGCCGCCGAAAAGAAGCGGTCGCGCGCCATCGCGGCTATCCCCGCCGCAAGCCAGGCGACGACGAACAAGTCGCAGCGCAGTGCGAAGGCGAGCCGGTCTTCCAGCAGCGGCAATGCGGGCATGAGGGGCCGCGCAAGGAAAGTGCCAAGCCCCAGCACCAGGAGTGCGACGGCCAGGGCAAGCGCCATGCCGCGCAGCACGCGGCGTTGCTCGGCGTCCAGCATCGGTGCCGCTCCTTTCTGGCTGATCATGGCCAGCCTAACTCCCACCAGTCGGTTTCCAGCGAGCGCACGTCGCGGCCAATGACTGGCTCGCCCAATGGCGGATGAATGCGAGCTGTTGTATCTGGCCTCATTTCCGTTGCAGCCGGATCAGCCGTTCGGCCGTGGCGTCGTCGGCCGGGTAGAACGCCTCGATCGCCAACTCCGACAGCGTGACCTCAACAGGCGTGCCGAACACCGTGGTGGTCGAGATCAGGGAGAGCCGGCCCTGCGCGGTGTCGAGCTGGAGCGGCACGACGATGCCGCCAAGCGGGGGGTGCATCGGTGTGGTGACGACCCGCCTGCTGGCCAGGGATGGGGCGAACGCAGCGAGTTCTGCGAGCAGCGACGCCAGCACGGGGTCGGCACTCGTCTCGACCTGACGGCGCAACCGTTCCAGCAGGTGCGCCCGCCATTCCGGCAGGTTGGCGATGTGCGGCGCGAGCCCACGCGGGTGCAGACTGAGTCGTAGCACGTTCATCGGCGATGCGAGCAGTGCTGCGTCGGCGACGCCAGCCAGCAAAGCGGCGGCCGGTGCGTTGGCGGCAACCATATGCCAATGCCGGTCCACGGCCAGTGCCGGATGCGGCGCATGCGCGCGCAGGATCATATCCACCGCTTGCCGCGCCGCGCGCATGGCCGGGTCGTCGAGCGGCCGTTCGACATAGAGCGGGGCGTAGCCAGCGGCGAGCAGCAATGCGTTGCGCTCACGCAACGGCACGTCGAGCTGCTCGGCCAGGCGCACCACCACCTCGCGGCTCGGTGCGGCCCGGCCGCTCTCGACGAAGCTGAGATGCCGCTGTGAAACCTCGGCGTCCAACGCCAGGTCAAGCTGGCTGCGCCGACGCCGTTGCCGCCAGACCCGCAACAAGGCGCCAAAAGAGGCGCTTGGGCTGGAAGTCGTCAGGGGGATGGTGGCCATGGCGCAGGATAGTCCAGCACGGACCCGCAACCGATGACCTCCGACGTAACCGCGCGGGCGCTTTTATGGGCAGAGGGTGTGGTCGTCGAAACCCTTCAAGGGAACTACTGAACCGCGTTGCGCCGCGCAACTGCCCTGCTGCCCTGTGCGGCAACCAGCCATGGAAGTAACGAGAATGAACGAGATAATCCCGCAGCGTGCCGCGCCTCTCATTCGTACGTCGGACGGCGTCCGGTTGTTCCACCGCGACTGGGGCGACGGTCCGCCGGTGGTCTTTGTTGCCTCCTGGTCCTTGCCCTCGGACTCCTGGGCCTATCAGATGCTGGCCTTGTCCGAGGCCGGAGTCCGCTGCATCGCCTATGATCGCCGCGGCCACGGGCGCTCGGACGACCCCGGCCACGGCTTCGACTTCGACACGCTGGCTGACGACCTTGCCGCGGTGATGGAGGCGCTCGACCTGCGCGGCACGGCGCTTGTGGGCTTCTCGATGGGCACGGGCGAGATCGTGCGTTACCTGACGCGCCATGGGATGAGCCGCGTCGCGCGCATCGTCCTGATCGGCACCACCACGCCGATGCTCGTCCGCACGGAGGACAATCCCGGCGGTGTGGACGCTGCGGTGTTCGAGGCCTTTCGCCAGGGCATGCTGATGCGCGATTTCCCCGGATGGATCGACGACAACATGGTGCCCTTCGTGACGCCGGATACGCCGTCCGGATTGCGAAATTGGGTGCGAGACATGGCGTTGCGCACCTCGGCCAAGGCGCTGCTGGAGTGCAACCGCGCCCTGACGACGGCAGACTTCCGGGCTGAGCTTCGGTCTGTCACCGTGCCGACACTGGTGGTGCATGGCGAGCACGACGCGACCTGCCCCCTCGACCTGACTGGCCGGACAACTGCGGGGTTGGTGCCCGGCGCCCGGCTCACGGTGTACGCGGGCGCGCCGCACGGGCTGTTCCTGACACATATGGCTCGGCTGAACGCGGACCTGCTCGCCTTCCTCAAGGAAGCCTGAACGATACCCGCGAATGCGGGTTCGCGGTTCGTACCCATCGCCACGTGTGAGCCCGGGCCAACAAACGATCTACCTGCCACGCCTAAACGGACAAGGATGGGGCGACGGGTGCCTTCGGCCAGGTTGGACAGATATCCAGGTCTTCCGGACCTGCGGGCGGGCCATGGCATCTTCCATTGCCGTGGCTTAGGTTTCCCGCAAAGAAACATCGTCTGTGAGGGCAATCCACCCACGCAGTGTGCGTCCATCAGGAGGAAGCAGGATGATGATCGGCAGGCGGTTGTGGATGGGTGGTGTCGCGCTCGCATTTGGCATGTTCGATGGGACGAGGTCCGGTCAGGCAGCGGCTGGATTCGCCGCTCTTTCCGGTCGGTTCGCCCAGATCGAGGCGGCGCGTGGCGGTCGCCTGGGCGTGGCGGTGTTGGACACCGGCACCGGCCTGAGGGCAGGTCATCGCCAGGATGAGCGGTTTCCAATTGGCAGCACGTTCAAGCTGCTGGCAGCCGGGGCCGTGCTGACCCGCGCGGATGCGGGACGGGACAGCATGGACCGCCGCCTCCGGTTCAGCCGCGCAGACCTGGTGACCTACTCGCCCGTGACGGAGAAGCGGACCGGCGGCGACGGCATGACGCTCGCGGCGTTGTGCGAGGCGGCGATCACGCTGAGCGACAACACGGCCGGAAACCTCCTGCTGGGCGTGCTCGGCGGGCCGGCGGGCCTGACCGCCTTCCTTCGCGGCCTCGGGGACAACGTGACCCGGCTCGACCGGATGGAGACCGCCCTGAACGAGGCTACGCCGGGCGATGTCCGTGACACCACCAGCCCCGCTGCGATGCTGGCCGACATCCAGACCCTGACGGTCGGCAATGGGCTGTCTGCCCCGGCTCGGCACACGCTGCAGGAATGGCTGCGCCACAATCAAACAGGCAACGCGCGTCTGCGGGCGCGCTTGCCGTCGGGTTGGCAGGCAGGAGAAAAGACCGGGACATCGGCACACGGGACCAGCAACGATGTCGGCCTGCTCTGGCCAGCGGGCGGCGCCGCGCCGGTGCTGGTAGCCGCGTACCTGACTCAGGGAGCCGCCGACAGCGTCGCTCGCGATGCCGCCCTTGCGGATGTGGGTGCGGCCGTTGCCAATGGGTTCAGGTGACTGAGATGAACAGGATGCCGCCGTGCAACAGCCAGAGCCGCTCCGGTTGATGCGCTTGGGCGTTCCTGGAAGACTGAGAGTCGGTCCAAGATCATTTTCAGTGTTGGCAAATCCGTCGCGGCATCGGTCGGACTGACGCCCATCGGAGGAACGCCAGCGCGTTTCGGTTGAGGCACTC
>JAYTQW010000080.1:0-2252 GCA_043746535.1 Rhodospirillales bacterium | reverse complement strand
AACCGGCATTAAGATGAGCGGCAAGCACAGGCCATGGGCTTTGCCCCTGGACCCCAGCAAAGGCTTGCCTTTGCAATCCATTTTGCGGGTTTGGGGCCTCAGGCCCCAACGGGTCCAGGGCAGCGCCCTGGCCTTGGCTTAGGATCGGACCATGCGCATCCCCTGCCCCTATTGCGGCGAGCGTGGCCGCGAGGAGTTCGCCTATCTTGGCGACGCCACCGTGCGCCGTCCCGATGACGGCGGCGCCGCGCCCACGGCGGCGTGGGAGGCGTATGTGTATCTGCGCGACAACCCGGCCGGCCTGCACCGGGAGTTGTGGTTCCACGCCGCCGGCTGCGGGTCGTGGCTGGTGGTGACGCGCGACATCCGCACGCACCAGATCTTCGATTGCCAGCCGGCGCAGGACGTGGCGCTCGGGCGGGCGGCATGACCAGTGGCATGAGCGGCACGCAGACGCGGCGGCGGGAGGCCGGGGGCCTGATCGACCGCGCGACGGCGCTGGGGTTCCGGTTCGACGGGCGGGCGATGACCGGGCATCCGGGCGACACGCTCGCCTCCGCGCTGCTGGCCAACGGCGTGCGGCTGGTCGGGCGTTCGTTCAAGTACCACCGCCCGCGCGGCATCCTGTCGGCGGGGCCGGAGGAGCCGAACGCGCTGGTGGAGCTGCGTGCCGGCGCGCGGCGGGAGGCGAACACCCGCGCCACGGTGGCCGAGCTGTTCGATGGGCTGGAGGCGCGCAGCCAGAACCGCTTTCCCTCGCTGGCGCTGGACCTGCTGGCGATTAACGGGCTGGTCAAGCCGTTCCTGGCGGCGGGGTTCTACTACAAGACGTTCATGTGGCCGAAGGCGTTCTGGGAGCGGGTGTACGAGCCGCTGATCCGCCGCGCCGCCGGCCTCGGGCGGGCATCGCGCGAGCCGGACCCCGACCACTACGAGAAGGCGCACGCGCATTGCGACGTGCTGGTGATCGGCAGCGGCCCGGCCGGGCTGATGGCGGCGCTGACCGCCGCCCGTTCGGGGGCGCGGGTCATCATCGCCGAGGAGGATTTCCGGCTGGGCGGGCGGGCGCTGTCGGAGAACCGCCAGATCGGCGGCCAGCCGGCGCAGGCCTGGGCGGCGAGTGCTGCGGCGGAGCTGGCGGGGATGAGGGAGGTGCGGGTGCTGCCGCGCACCAGCGTGTTCGGCGTCTATGATGGGGGCCAGTATGGCGCGGTGGAGCGGGTGTCCGACCACCTGGCGACGCCCCCGGAGCACCAGCCGCGCCAGCGCATGTGGCGCATCGTCGCCCGCCGCTGCGTGCTGGCGGCCGGCGCCATCGAGCGGCCGCTGGTGTTCCCCGGCAACGACCGGCCCGGCGTGATGCTGGCGGGTGCCGTGCGCAGCTACGTCCACCGCTTCGCCGTCGCTCCGGGCCGGCGCGCGGTGATCTTCGCCACGCATGACGAGGCGGCCACCACCGCCGCCGACCTCGCCGCCGCCGGCATCACCGTGGCCGCCATCGTCGATCCGCGCGCCACGCCCAGCGCCATGCTGCGCGGCGCCGCCGGCCTGAGCGGCGCCCGGCTGTTGTCCGGCTCGGTGGTGGACACCGTGCATGGCGGCCACGGCGTCGAGGCGGTCGAGGTCGCGGACGGGCGCGGCGGGCGGGTGCGGCTCGACTGCGACCTGCTGGCGATGTCGGGCGGCTGGAACCCGTCGGTCCACCTGACCACCCATCTAGGCGCGCGGCCGGTGTGGGACGCGGCGCTCGGCGCGTTCGTGCCCGCCGCGTCGCTGCCGCCCGGCATGGCGGTGGCCGGTGCCGCTGCCGGGGCGTTCGCGCTGGCCGAGGACCTGGCCGCCGGCGCCCGTGCCGGCGCGTTCGCGGCCGAGGCGTGCGGCTTCGCGGCCACGTTGCCGAACGGGCCGGAGACCAATGACGAACCTGCGCCGGGGCCGCCGCTGTGGCGCGTGCGCGGCGGGCGCGGCAAGGCGTTCGTGGACTTCCAGAACGACGTCGGCGCCAGCGACATCGACCTTGCCGCGCGCGAGGGGTTCCGCTCGGTCGAGCACCTGAAGCGATACACCACGCTCGGCATGGCGACCGACCAGGGCAAGACCGCCAACGTCACCGGCCTCGCCCTGATGGCCGAGATCACCGCGCGCTCCATTCTCGAGACCGGCACCACCACCTCGCGCCCGCCGTTCACGCCGGTGTCGATCGGCGCGCTGGCCGGCCACCATCGCGGCCGCGCCTTCCGCCCCACCAGGCT
>JAYTQW010000079.1:0-8390 GCA_043746535.1 Rhodospirillales bacterium | reverse complement strand
GCCGAGATGGCGGCCAAGTTCTCCCGGCTGCACATCGCCGAACTGGTCGCCGGGCGCATCCACAGCCATGAGGAGGTGCCGCGCGGCAAGCCGGCGCCCGACCTGTTCCTGGCCACCGCCGCCGCCGAGGGCGTCGCCCCGGCCGAATGCCTGGTGATCGAGGATTCGGTCGCCGGCGCCACCGCCGCCCGTGCCGCCGGCATGGATTGCCTGGCCTATGTCCCGCGCGGCGATGGCGCCGCGTTGCGGGCCGTGGGCGCCACGCCGTTCGCCGACATGAACGAGTTGGCCGCCATCGTGGCCCTGGCGAAGGCGCACGTCGCATGACCGTCTATGCCCTGGCGCCGTACTACCTGTGGATCAAGTCGTTCCACGTCATCAGCATGGTCGCCTGGATGGCCGGGCTGCTCTACCTGCCCCGGCTGTTCGTCTATCACACCCAGGCGGCGCGCGGCTCGGTGGAGAGCGAGCGGTTCAAGGTGATGGAGCGCAAGCTGCTGAAAGGCATCGTCATCCCGGCCATGCTGGCCACCTGGGCGTTCGGCATCCTGCTGGTGCTGGTGCCCGGCATCGTCGACTGGCACGCCGGCTGGTGGCACATCAAGCTGGCCTCGGTGATCCTGATGGCCGGCTTCACCGGCGTCGCCTCGAAATGGCGGCGTCAGTTCATGGAGGACCGCAACCAGCGCAGCGCGCGCTACTACCGTGTCGCCAACGAACTGCCGGCAGTGCTGCTGGTGGTCATCGTCATCATGGTCATCGTGAAGCCGTTCTAGGGCCGCACCCGCCCGGTTGACGCGGCCCGGGCGGTTCGGTAGGCTACATCGTACTCTGCGTCGGTCCATTATCCGATTGCCGCGCGCAGCACTTCGGCCTACTTCCCTCAGGCCACACCTCTCTCAGGACAGGCATCCACCGATCGCCCCGCGATCCAGGTTGCCCCATAGACCCGACCCGCCGCTCCCCCTGGGTCATCTCCTGTCCGCGCCATCCTATTCCACGACCGACCGATCAGGGCACCCTATGCACCTCGCCGAACTCAAGGCAAAAACCCCCGCCGACCTGCTCAGCTTCGCGGAGTCGTTGCAGGTCGAGAACGCATCCGGCCTGCGCAAGCAGGACATGATGTTCGCGATCCTGAAGAACCTCGCCGACAAGGACCAGCCGATCCACGGCGAGGGCACGCTGGAAATCCTGCCGGACGGCTTCGGCTTCCTGCGCAGCCCGCAGAGCAACTACCTGCCCGGCCCCGACGACATCTACATCAGCCCGAGCCAGGTGCGCCGGTTCGGCCTGCGCGTGGGCGATACCGTCGAAGGCCAGATCCGCGCGCCGAAGGACGGCGAGCGCTACTTCGCCATGCTCAAGGTCAACACGATCAACTTCGAGCCGCCCGAGGCGGTCAAGCACCGCATCAACTTCGACAACCTGACGCCGCTCTACCCCGACCAGCGGCTCAAGCTGGAAATCGAGTTCGCCTCGCCGCCGGCCAAGGGCCAGGTCCGCGACATGATCCCGCGCGTGGTCGATCTGGTCGCCCCCATCGGCAAGGGCCAGCGCGCCCTGATCGTGGCGCCGCCGCGCACCGGCAAGACCATGATGCTGCAAAGCATCGCCACCTCCATCAGCACCAACCACCCCGAGGCGTTCCTGATCGTGCTGCTGATCGACGAACGGCCGGAGGAGGTGACGGACATGGCGCGCACGGTGAAGGGCGAGGTGGTCGCCTCCACCTTCGACGAGCCGGCGACCCGCCATGTGCAGGTGACCGAGATGGTGCTGGAGAAGGCCAAGCGTCTGGTCGAGCACAAGCGCGACGTCATCATCCTGCTGGACAGCATCACCCGGCTGGCGCGCGCCTACAACACCGTCATCCCCAGCTCGGGCAAGGTGCTGACCGGCGGCGTCGACGCCAACGCGCTGCAAAAGCCGAAGCGCTTCTTCGGCGCCGCGCGCAACATCGAGGAGGGCGGCTCGCTGACCATCATCGCCACCGCCCTGATCGACACCGGCAGCCGCATGGACGAGGTGATCTTCGAGGAGTTCAAGGGCACCGGCAACAGCGAGCTGATCCTCGACCGCAAGCTGTCCGACAAGCGCACCTTCCCGGCCATCGACATCACCAAGTCGGGTACCCGCAAGGAGGAACTGCTGGTCGACAAGGGCACGCTGTCGAAGATGTGGGTGCTGCGCCGCATCCTGAACCCGATGGGCACCATGGACGCGATGGACTTCCTGCTGGACAAGCTGAAATACAGCAAGAGCAACCAGGACTTCTTCGACGCCATGAACACCTGACGCGCCCGCCTGTGGGCAGCGCATTCTCGCCCATTGGCGTGGGAGAGGTCGGCTGACCGGAGGGGTGGCTTGAGCCAGCTTGCGTTCTATCAGGCGGGCGACAGCTACCCCACGGATTGCCAGGCGGAAGCGGCGTTGTGCGAGCGCCTGCGACCGGTGCTGCCGCGCCTGCTGACGCAGGAGCAGGTGCTGGCCGCAGCCCGGCAACCAGGCTTTCGCGCCGGTATCCCGGAGCGTCTGGCAATCTTGCGGACCCTCGTGGGCGATGCGCGCGACACCGTGCTGATCGGGCGCTCCAGTGGCTGCCGGGTCGCCACGATGCTGGCGGCGGAGCAACCGCAATCCGCTGTGGTGTGCATCGGCTACCCGTTTCGCCGCAGCGGCCGCGTGCTGGAGCCGCAGCGTTTCGCCCATCTCGCCGCCATCACCACGCCGACGCTGATCCTCCAGGGTGCAACCGACGTCTATGGCGGCGTTGCGGTCACCGAGACCTATGGCCTTTCACCGGCTGTACGGATGGCTGTGCTGGAAGGCGTCACCCACGAGTTCGGATTGAGCGCCACCGACTGGGACGCGGTGGCCCGGCTGATCCTCGGTTTCCTGGCGATGGCGAGGGCTGCGCCCCGGCCCGACCCGGCGTTCGACGAGGCGTTCTATCTCCGCTGCCATCCCGACGTGGCGGCTGCTGTGGCAACCGGCCTGCTTGCCTCGGGACAGGCACATTTCCGTGCGAGCGGACGCGGCGAAGGCCGATCGTTCAGGATGCTTCCGGTACGACTTGCCGCGGCCGGTTAAGTCAGGCTGCGGTCACGCTGCTGTAATAGGCTGACGCGCATATCAAGGCTGGTGCCCCGTGATCCGACGAGTATTCCTGGCTACCGCGCTGCTGACCCTCCCGGCCTTGGCCGCCGAGCCGCCGCCGGGCACCCATCCGCCCACCGTCACCGTCATCGCCGCCACGCGCGGCGTGGTGCAGGAGACTGTGCCGGTCATCGGCACCATGGTGGCGCGTGAGGAGGTGATGGTGAGCGCGCAGAGCGACGGCCTCGCCATCGTCGAGATCCTCGCCGAGGAGGGCGACCGCGTTCGCGCCGGCCAGGTGCTGGCGCGGCTGGCGCGCGACGTGCTGGACACCTCGCTGGCGCAGAACGCCGCCCAGGTCGCCCGCGCCGAAGCCTCCGTGGCGCAGGCGCGCGGCAACATCGCCGAGGCGCAGGCCAACCGCGTGCAGGCCGATGCCGCCCTGGCGCGGACCCGCGACCTGGTCGGCAGCGGCGCCGCGTCGCGCGAGACGTTCGACCAGCGCCAGGCCGCCGCGCAGACCGCGGCCGCGCGCCTGGTCGCGAGCCAGGCCGCGTTGCAGTCGGCCGCCGCTGACCTCGCGCTGGCGCAGGCGCAGCACCAGGAAATGCTGGTGCGCCTCGCCCACACCGACATCACGGCACCCGTGGCGGGCATCGTCAGCCGCCGGGTGGCCCGGCTCGGCGCCATCTCCAGCCTGTCCGGCGAGCCGCTGTTCCGCCTGATCCGCGACGGCGAGGTGGAGCTGGAGGCCGACGTGCCGGAGGTGGCGCTGGCGCGGCTGCGGGCCGGGCAGCCGGCGCAGGTGTTCGCCGCCGGCCAACCGGCGCCGCTCGCGGGACAGGTCCGGCTGGTGTCGCCGGAGGTGAACCGCACCTCGCGCCTCGGCCGCGTCCGCATCGCCCTGGCCGCCGGCGACGTGGCGCATGTGGCAACCGGCAGCTTCGCGCGCGCCGCGATCGATGTCGCCCGTCGCGAGGGCGTGGTGGTGCCGCTGTCGGCGGTGCTGTCGCAGCCTGACGGCGAGCGCGTGGAGGTGGTGCGCAACGGCGTGGTGGAGACGCGCGCGGTCCGCGTCGGCGTGCGCGATGCCGAGCTGGCGGAGATCGAGGACGGCCTGGCCGTCGGGGACCAGGTGGTCGCCGTGTCCGGCAGCTTCGTGCGCGGCGGCGACCGGGTGACGCCGGTCCCCGCCGCCGTCCCCCCCGCCACCACCGCAGCCGTGGTGCAATAGGCATGGCGTTCCGCATCTCCGGCGCCGCGATCCGCAAGCCGATCCCGTCCATCGTGCTGTTCGCGGTGCTGACCGTGCTCGGGCTGTTCGCGTTCGGCGACGTGCCGATCACCCGCGCGCCCAACATCGACGTGCCGGTGGTGGCCGTCAGCATCACCCAGGCCGGCGCCGCGCCCGCCGACCTGGAATCCCAGGTGACCAAGAAGGTCGAGGACGCGGTCGCCAACGTCTCCGGCGTCAAGCACGTGCAGTCCACCATCACCGACGGCGCGTCCTCCACCACGATCGAGTTCCGCCTGGAGGTGAACTCCGACCGCGCCGTGAACGACGTGCGCGACGCGGTGTCGAAGATCCGCAGCGACCTGCCGCGCGGCATCGACGAGCCGGTGATCGAGCGCATCGACGTGGTGGGCCAGTCGATCCAGACCTACGTCGCGACCGCGCCCGGCATGACGCCGGAGCAGTTGTCCTGGTTCATCGACGACACCGTGATCCGCGACCTGCAAGGCGTGCGCGGGGTTGGCCGGGCCGAGCGCATCGGCGGCGTCTCGCGTGAGGTGCAGGTAACGCTCAGCCCGGACCGGCTGGCCTCGCTCGGCATCACCGCCGCCAGCGTGAACGCGCAGCTGTACGCCACCAGCGTCGACCTGGCCGGGGGGCGCGCCGAACTGGGCGGCCAGGAACAGGCCATCCGCACCCTGGGCGGCGCGCAGACCCTGGCGGGGCTGGCCGCGACGCGCATCGTGCTGCCGGGCGGGCGGCAGATCCGGCTGTCCGACCTCGCCACCGTCAGCGACGGCGTCGAGGAGCCGCGCGCCTTCGCCCGCATCGACGGCACCACGCCGGTGGTGGCGTTCGCCATCTACCGCAGCAAGGGCGCCAGCGACGTGACCGTGGCCGGACTGGTGCGCCAGCGGCTCGACGCGCTGGCGGCGGCGCACCCGCAGGTGGCGTACGCGCTGGCCGACGACAGCGTGCGCCAGACGCTGGGCTCCTACAACTCGGCCATGCAGGGGTTGCTGGAAGGCGCAGCACTGGCAACGCTGGTGGTGTTCCTGTTCCTGCGCGACTGGCGTGCGACGCTGTTGGCCGCGGTGGCGCTGCCGCTGTCGATCATCCCGGCCTTCTTCGCCATGGACCTGATGGGGTTCAGCTTCAACTTCATCAGCCTGCTGGCGATCACCCTGGTCACCGGCATCCTGGTCGACGACGCCATCGTCGAGATCGAGAACATCGTCCGCCACATCCGCATGGGCAAGACGGCGTTCCAGGCCGCCATCGACGCCGCCGACGAGATCGGGCTGGCGGTGATCGCCATCACCTTCACCATCGTCGCGGTGTTCGCCCCGGTCAGCTTCATGAGCGGCATCGCCGGGCAGTATTTCAAGCAGTTCGGCCTGACCGTCGCCGCCGCCGTGCTGGTCTCGTTGCTGGTGGCGCGGCTGGTGACGCCGGTGATGGCGGCTTACCTGCTGCGCGGGCAGCAGCGCCGCGAGCACGGGCCGGGTGCGGCGATGCGCTTCTACGTAGGCTTCCTGCGCGTGACGCTGCGCCATCCGGGGCTGACGCTTGGGGCAGGGCTGGTGCTGTTCGCCGCCTCGATCTGGTCGACCACGCTGCTGCCGACCGGCTTCATCCCGCCCGAGGACGCCGCCCGCAGCGTGCTGTCGCTGGAGCTGCCGCCCGGCGCTACCCTGGCCGACACCGCCGCCCGCACCGACGCCGTGGCGCGCGCCTTCCGCACGCTGCCGGAAGTGCGCTCGGTGCTGATCACCGGCGGCACCACGCCGACCGGCGACGGCCGCGAGGTCCGCCGCGCCGCCGCCGTGGTGACGCTGCTGCCAAAGGGCGAGCGCCGGCTGACGCAGAAGCAGATCGAGGGCCAGCTTACCGAGAAGCTGGCGGCGATCCCCGATATTCGCGGCTGGTACGTGAACGATCGCGGCGACCGGGAATTGTCGCTCTCGGTGCTGGGCGACGACCCCGTGGCGCTCGACCATGGGGTCGCCAGGCTGGTCGGCGCCATCCGCCAGTTGCCCGGGTTCTTCAACGTGGCCGAAAGCGCCGGCGTGGCGCGGCCGGAAATCCGGGTGCGGCCGCGCCTGGACGAGGCAGCGCGCTTCGGCATCTCCACGGCGGCGATCTCCGACGCCATCCGCGTGGCCACCATCGGCGACGTGTCGGCGAACCTCGCCAAGTTCCACAGCGGCGACCGGCTCATCCCAATCCGCGTGCAGGTCGATCCGGCCGCCCGCCGCGACGTGGGCGCACTCGGCACGCTGCCGGTGACCGATGCCGCCGGGGCCGCCGTGCCGCTGGCCTCGGTGGCCGACATCTCAATCAGCCAGGGGCCATCCTCGATCGAGCGTTACGACCGGGTGCGCCGCGTGGTAATCGGCGCCGACCTCGCGCCGACCCTGCCGCTCGGCGAGGCGACCGCGTCGGTGGCGGCCTTGCCTGCGGCGCAAAACCTGCCGCCCGGCGTGCGGATCGCCAACGGCGGCGACGCCGAGATCATGGGCGAGGTGTTCCAGAGCTTCGCCACCGCCATGGGCGCCGGGCTGATGATCGTGCTGGCGCTGCTGGTGCTGCTGTTCGGCAACGCGCTGCAACCGCTGACCATCCTGCTGTCGCTGCCGCTATGTCTGGGCGGCGTCATCCTGGCGCTGCTGCTGACCGGGCAGCCGATCAGCCTGCCGGTGGTGATCGGCATCCTGATGCTGATGGGCATCGTCGGCAAGAACTCCATACTGCTGGTGGATTTTGCCATCGAGGAAATGCGCGCCGGCAAGTCGCGCGTCGCGGCCATCCTCGAGGCAGGACATAAACGCGCGCGCCCCATTGTGATGACCACCGTGGCGATGGTGGCGGGCATGCTGCCGGTGGCGATCGGTTGGGGCGGAGATAGTGATTTTCGGGGACCGATGGCGATTGCCGTGATTGGCGGGCTCATTACCTCGACCGCGCTCACCTTGGTCATCGTTCCGGCCGTGTTCACCGTGCTCGATGACGTTGAGCGCTGGATTGCGCCGAAGGCGGGGAAGTTGCTGGCGGAATCGCCGTCGCCGCCCGCGCCGCCCGCGTTGTCCGGCCCCGAAGCGGCGGTCTGAGAATCCTTGCCGCCCGCAGCCCGATGGATGCTGACAGCGGCGCTGGGTCTGGCCTTGGCGCAGGACGCCGGTGCGGAGGTGCTCGACAGTGTCAACTGGGCGCGGCTGCACGGTTGTAGCGCCGCGGGCACGCGAGTCGCCTTGCAAGGCAGCGTGACACTGCACAATGCCGCCAGTCGAATGGCCGACGGCGCGGAATTGCATGAGGCGCTGGCCCGTGTCGGCTATGCCGGATCGGAATTCTCGGCGCTGCATGTCTCGGGCGCGACGAGCGATGCGCAGGTCTCGCGTCTGCTTGCCGCCAACTACTGCCGCACTCTCACCGATCCGCAGCTGCGGGAATTCGGGGCCGAACGCCGCGGCACGCAGTTGTGGATCGTGCTGGCGGCGCCGGTTGCCCTGCCTTCCGCCGCAGACGCCGAGAGCGTGAGCCGGCACATGCTTGAATGGGTGAATCAGGCGCGTGCCGCCGGGCAGCGCTGCGGCGCGAAGTATTTTGGGTCGGTGGCGCCGTTGACGCTCAATCGCAGCTTGAGCAATGCGGCGCTGGAGCATTCGCGCGACATGGCGGTGCACGGCGAGTTCGATCATCGCGGCCACGATGGCAGTACTCCTAGCATGCGGGTGCAACGTGCGGGGTACGGCAAGTACCTCATCGTCGGCGAAAATATCGCGGCCGGCGCGATGACTCCGCCGGAAGCGATCCGAGGGTGGCTGGCGAGTCCGGCGCATTGCGAGAACATCATGGATGGACGTTTCACGCAGATCGGCATCGCCTACGCGGAGAATCTGCAGTCTACGGCCGGCATGTACTGGACCCAGGACTTCGCCGCGCCGCGTTAGTTCACTCCGGGACGGCGTCGATAGCGCCCTGCAAGCTCTCGAGAAATTCTGTGGCCATGAGCAGCTTCTGCGGATCACAGTGGAGCAGCAGCTCCTTGCGAAAT
>JAYTQW010000078.1:0-2675 GCA_043746535.1 Rhodospirillales bacterium | reverse complement strand
GAACCGCGCCCGGCACGTTGCTGGAGGAATTGAACTGAAGGTCCGGGTGCGAGAGGGTCCGTCCCTGCGTCGGGTCGGAAAAGCTGTCCGGGCTGATCGTCTCGACCTTGCCGAGCGCGTAGCCGTAGGTCGAGTACGGCAGGGTGTCGAACTTGATCGACACGACATCGCCGACATGCACGAAGCCGGTGTCGGTCGCCGGGATCGACGCGTCGACATCGAGCGGGGCGTCGATCGGCACCAGCGTCAGGAACAGGTCGCCGCTCTGCATGACCGTCCCGACCGAGACATGCGCCACGCTGAGCACAACCGCGTCTTCCGGTGCGCGTATCTCAAGCAGTTTGCGGCGAAGGGTGTTCTTGCTCGCCTGCCCTTCCATGTCCGCCAGGGTGCGTCCCTGGGTGGTCAGCGTCTGATAGGTGTCGGCGCGCCACTGCTGCGCGAAGTTCTGCGCCTCCGACATCATCGCCGCCAAGTCCTGGGCCGCGCCGCGCGTGGCGTTCTCGGCGTCCGACAACTGCCCCTCCATCTGCTGGCGCGCGTCGATCGCCGCCAGAGTGTTCAGGTGGCTGCCGACCTGCAGCCGCTCCAGCTCGCGCCGGCGCGCTTCGGCGTCGCGCAGGCCGACCAGCCGCTGGCGGGCGTTGCTGGCGTTCGCCTGCGTCTGGTCGACCTTGGATTTCAGGCTGGCGATCTTCTCGGCGTAGTTCTGCATATGCGACCGCAACTGGTCCCGGCGGGCCTGGAAGTTCGCATACTGCAACTGGCCGTATGGTCCCGCGTCGGGCACATAGGCGGTGCCGGCCAGTTCGGCGCGCAGGCGGTTGACCTCGGCGCGCAGGCTTGCGGCCTGCGCCGTCGTGCTCCGGTCATCGCCGCCGGCAAAGGTCGGGTCGAGTTCGGCAAGCAGGTCGCCCTTGTGCACCACCTGGCCCTCGGTGACGTGCACGGCCCGCACGATCGATGTCTCGAGCGGCTGGATGACCACGTTCGCCACATGCGACACCAGTTGCCCAGGCGCCGACACGACCCGGTCCACCCTGAGCACCGACAGCAACACGATCGAGATCATCAGCAGCGAGAAGATCGCGTAGGTGGTGACCCTGGCGCTCCAGGGCACCGGGGTGGCGATCAGGGCCGCGGTCGGCGACTGGAACTCCAGCAGCGCCGTCTCGGTATGGTCGGCGTTCAACCTTGCCATCCCGCGCCGCTCGTCGGCCTGGGCCTTGGTCAGAACCTTGCTCGCCATGATGCGACGTCTCCAGAAAAGCCAACAGGAAGGCGGCTACCATTCAAGTCCACGCGGCCCAAGCCCACACAGTCTCAGGCCCGAGCAGTCTCAGGCCCAAGCAATCTCAGGCCTGGGAGACGATAGTCGCCGGCACGCTGCCGCGCGGCATCCCGCCGGTCTCCAGGTGCCGGTTCTGTTGCAGCCACAGGCCGCGATAGATCGTGCAGCGCTCGACCAGCTCGATATGCGGGCCGATGTCGATGACGCGGCCCTGGTCCAGCACCAGTATCTTGTCGCAATCGGTCAGCGACGACAGCCGGTGGGAGACTATCACCATGGTGCGCCCGCGGGCGATGCGTTGCAGGTTGGCGTTGACCAGCGCCTCGCTCTCCGGGTCCAGCGCGCTGGTGGCCTCGTCGAGGATCAGCAGCTTGGGGTCGTGCACCAGCGCGCGGGCGATGGCGAGGCGCTGGCGCTGGCCGCCGGACAGGTTGGGCGAGCCTTCCTCGATCCAGGTCTCGTAGCCGTTCGGCATCCGCTCGATGAACTCCTCGGCGCCAGCCAGCCGCGCGGCGCGCACCGCGTCGCTCAGTGTCAGGCCAGGGCGCCCGGCCAGGATGTTCTCGCGCACCGAGCCGCGAAACAGGAAGTTCTCCTGCAACACCACGCCGAAGCTGCGCCGCATATGCGCCAGGTTGATCTCGCGCAGGTCGGTGCCGTCGAGTTTCAGGAAGCCCTCGAAATCGCGGGTGATACCCTGCAACAGGCGGGTGATGGTGGATTTTCCCGAGCCGCTGCGCCCGACCAGCCCGAGCATGGTGCCCGCCGGCACGTCGAAGGTGACGCCGTCGAGCGCCTTGGTCTTGGAGCCGGGGTAGCTGTAGTTGACGCTGCTGAAGGTGATCGCCCCCTCCAGGCGCGGGCGCATGCCGGCCCCCGGGTTGACCGATTCCGGCTTCTGGTTGAGCACCGAGCCGGCGAGGGCCACGGCGACGCGGACCTCCTGGAAGTCCTCCATGATCCGCGCCAGCCCGGACAGCGGCTGGCCGACGCGGGCGCTCAGCATCATGAACGCCATCAGCGTGCCGGGGTTGATGTCGCTGCCGCCCTTGAGCGCCATCAGGACGCCGATCAGGATGACGCCGCGGATCATGAAGTGCTCGATCGGCAGCACCAGCGCCGCCGGCCAGGCGGCGAGGCGGCCAGCATCCAGCTTGGCGCGGGTCGAATCGGCCGTGCGCCGGTCCCAGAGTTCCCGCTGCTGCGGCTCCAGCGCTAGCGATTTCACCGTGCGGATGCCGTGGATGCTCTCGATCAGCACGCTGTTCTTCTGCGTCTCGGCCTGGATCCACTTGCCGATCGCCCGGCTGGTCGGGCCGAGGAACGCCACGATGATGACGCCGATCAGCCCGGCGCAGATGATGACCAGCCAGGTCAGCGTCGG
>JAYTQW010000077.1:0-10181 GCA_043746535.1 Rhodospirillales bacterium | reverse complement strand
GGCGGTGGAAAGGGCGGTCGAATGCTTCATCGGATGGTCCTTCGGTTCAGCCGCCTCGGCGAGGCGCATGGCTGCATCTTGCAAACCACATACCGGCTTGTCCCGGGGTCGGCAATCGGCCACATCGGGGCCATGCTGCATCTGGCCAAACTGTCCGTCGGCACCCGCGACATCGCCGACCTGCGCGCCTGGCAGGCGGAGCGCCACGTCGCGGCGCCGCCGCTGCGCCACCGCACCCGCAACCGCCCGCGCCGCGCCGCCGAGATCGTCGACGGCGGCTCGATCTATTGGGTGATCGCCGGCGCCATGCTGGTGCGCCAGCGCATCGCCGATATCATCGAGGACCGCTGGGAGGATGGCACCGCCTGCGCCGGGCTGCTGCTGCACGGGGAGTTGGTGCCGGTGGCCGCGCGGGTGGTGAAGCCGTTCCAGGGCTGGCGTTACCTGGAGCCGGCCGACGCGCCGCTCGATCTCGGCGCCGGGCGGGAGGCGATCGGCGAGGCGGCGCTGCCGGCGGCGTTGCGGCACGAACTACAGCTTCTGTGCCTGTTATGACAGAGTGGGCCGCAACTTGCCTTTCCGTGCGTTTTGTCATGGCGACTCCGTTTTATCAGTGCTATGGACGATGACATTCACGTCATCTCTGATCTGCCTCCAGGAGCCACCCATGTCGATCCTCCGCAGCGTCCTGCTTGCCGCCTTTGCCTTGCTCGGTGTGTGCGGCGTCGCCGTCTCGGCCCAGGCCGCAGCGACGCACCGCATCCGCCATCGCCATGCCGCCAGCCTGGTCGCGCATCATGGGCACGCGCGCCACCATGCCCGGCACGCGGCGGTGGCGCTGCCGCCGGCCTGAGTCCACACCGCCTGAGTCCACGCCGTCTGGATCACGTCTTCTGCAACCGGCATAGACCCCGGTTGCCGAACGGCCTATCTCGGCCCCGGTGACGCCGCACGTGTCGACGGCCGCTGGAATTCTGGAAGGCTGTCCGTCCGCCCATGCCGCCGTCGCGTCCAATGGCCTCAGACCGCTGGCTCTCCCGCCTGCTGGCGCGTGTCGTCGACCACTCCCGCCGCCGCGCGTGGCTGGTGGTGCTGGTCGGGATCGGGCTGACCGGCCTGTGCGGCTGGCTCGCGGCCTCGCGCCTGGGCGTGTCCACCAACACCGACCAGATGTTCGCCGCCAGCCTGCCGTGGCGGCAGCGGCAGATCGCCTGGGACCGGGCCTTCCCGCAGGGGCGCGACATGCTGGTGGGCGTGATCGACGCGCAGGCGCCCGAGCAGGCCGACGCCACCGCTGCGGCGCTGGCCGCCGCCCTGGCGCGGGATCCCGCGCATTTCCGCACCGTGCGGCGGCCCGACGCGCTGCCGTACTTCGCCCAGAACGGGCTGCTGTTCCTCGACCCGAAGACGCTCGGCGGCCTGCTCGACCGCACCATCGACGCGCAGCCGTTCCTGGGCCAGCTCGTCGCCGACCCGAGTGCGCGCGGCCTGTTCGCGGCGCTGACGCTGGTGGCAATCGGGGTGGAGCGCGGGCAGGCCGACCTCGCCAGCTTCGCCCCGGCGCTGCGTGGCTTCCACGACGCGCTGGCGAGCGCCATCGCCGGCCATGCGAAGCCGCTGTCGTGGGAGAGCCTGCTGGCCGGCCCGCTGCTCGAACAGGCCGGGCGTTACCGCTTCGTGCTGGTCCAGCCGGTGCTCGACTTCAACGCGCTGCAACCGGGCGGCGCCGCGACCGACGCCATGCGCGCCGCCATCGCGCGGCTGGAGTTCGTGCGCGACGGCTCCGCGCATGTCCGCATCACCGGCGCGGTGGCGCTGGCCGACGAGGAGTTCGCCACCGTGGCGCAGGGCGCCCTGGCCGGCACGCTGGGCAGCCTGGTGCTGGTGACGCTGTGGCTGGTGCTGGCGGTGCGGACCTGGCGGCTGATCGTGCCGATCCTGGCGACGTTGGTGGTCGGGCTGTCGCTCACCGTCGGCTTCGCGGCGGTGGCGGTCGGCACGCTGAACCTGGTCTCGGTCGCCTTCGCCATCCTGTTCATCGGCATCGCGGTCGACTTCGCCATCCAGTTCTGCGTGCGCAGCCGCGAGGAACGGCTGCACAGCGCCGACCTCGCCACCACGCTCGCCGCCACCGCGCGCCGGGTCGGGCCGCAGATCATGGTCGCCGCCGCCGCCATCGCCGCCGCCTTCTTCGCCTTCGTGCCGACCGATTTCGCGGGCGTTGCCGAGCTGGGCCTGATCGCCGGCGTCGGCATGGTCGCGGCGTTCCTGGCCACCATGATCTTCCTGCCCGCCGCCATCGCCCTGCTGCGTCCGGGCGGCGAGGCGGCCGAGGTCGGCTTTGCCTGGGGCGGCGCGCTGGAACGCGGCCTGCTGCGCGTGCGTCCCCTGGTGCTGGCGGGGTTCGCCTGCCTGGCGGCGCTGGGCGTGGCACTGCTGCCGCGCATACAGTTCGACAGCGACCCGCTGCACACCAAGGACCCCACCACCGAGGCGATGCGCACGCTGTCCGACCTGATGGGATCGCCGCTGACCAACCCGTACAGCATCGACATGCTGGAGCCGAGCCAGCAAGCCGCCGACGCCATGGCCGCACGGCTGCGCGCCGGGGTGCCGCTGGCCGCCGATGTGCTGACCCTGTCCAGCTTCGTGCCGCAGGACCAGGCCGCCAAGCTGCCGGTGATCGCCGACGCCGCCAACCTGCTCGACGCCAGGCTGGGCGCGCGGACACCCGCAGCCCCGGTGACCGCGCACGCGGTCCGGATGGCGGCGCAGGGGGCGCTGGCGCAGATGGACCGGGTATTGCCGAAGCTGTCGCCCGACGACCCGATGCGGCTGCTGACGGCCGACCTGCGCACCCTGGTCGATGCGCCCGACGCCACGCTGATGGCGGCGAACGAGGCGCTGGTGCGCTTCCTGCCGGAGCAACTGGACCGGCTGCGCGTGGCACTGGCGGCCAGGCCGGTGACGGCGGCGGACGTGCCGGAGGAGCTTGCGCGCGACTGGCGGCTGCCGGACGGGCAGGCGCGGGTGCAGGTGCTGAGCGGCCCGGCGGCGCAGTCCAGCGCCGGGCTGCACCAGTTCGTGGCGCAGGTGCGCGCCATCGCCCCGGAAGCTGGCGGCTCGGCGGTCATCATCGTCGAGACGGCGAACACCATCGTCGGCGCGTTCCGGCAGGCGGCGATCTGGGCGCTGCTCGCCATCGCCGCGATCCTGTCGCTGGTGCTGCGCCGGCCGCTCGACGTGGCGCTGGTGCTGGCGCCGCTGCTGCTGTCCGCGCTGATGACGGTGGTGGTCGTGGTGGCGTGGCCGCTGCCGCTCAACTTCGCCAACATCATCGCGCTGCCGCTGCTGCTGGGCGTCGGCGTGTCGTTCAACATCTACTTCGTGATGAACTGGCGCGCCGGCGCCCGCCACTTCCTCGGCACCGCCACCGCCCGCGCGGTGGTGTTCTCCGCCCTCACCACCGCGACGGCGTTCGGCTCGCTGGCGCTCAGCCGCCATCCCGGCACGTCGAGCATGGGCACGCTGCTGCTGGTCAGCCTCGGCTGCACCCTGTTCGCCAGCCTGGTGTTCGTGCCTACCCTGCTGGCCGGGCTGCGAGCGCCGCCCGCACCGCCGGGCTGAGCAGCGCCGCCAGCTCCGCCTCATGCTCGTACTCCGGCATCAGCCGGTCGAGCGTCGCATCGCGGCCGGAGGCCGGGTGGAAATACAGCTCCACATCGCCCGCCGGCAGCAGCGGCAGCAGGCGCAGCAGCCGCATTTCGGTCATGTGCCCGCTCCAGGCCAGGCCGAACACCGCGTCCGGCGCCCGCATCCCCGCCGCCCGCACCTGCCGGCGCAGCACGCCCGCGCCCGCGAACAGCGCCCGCGCGCCAAGCGTCGCCGGCACCCCGCAGCGCGCCATGACCGCCGCCGGCTCCCGCGGCACCCGCACCCGGCACAGCCCGAACTCGCGCCCGATCCGCACCAGCAACGCGCCCACCACCGGATGCAGGTGCATGTGCTTGTGCGCGTCGGCGTGGCTGAGCGGCAGCCCGGTGGCCGCGAACGCCGCGAACTGCGCCCGTATCTCGTCCGCCAAGGCCCGCCGCCGCCACGCATAGCGCAGCCCCAGCCCGAACTGGCCGGAGCCGATGTGGCACCCATCGCTGCCCCGCCCCTCGATCACCACCAGGTGCAGCCCGACCCGCAGCCCCGGCAGCCGCCGCGCCCGCGCCACCGCGTCGGCGGCGGCGTCGCCAAACACCATCAGGCTGGCGTGGGTCAGCACGCCGTCGCGGTAGGCGCGCTCTATGCCTTCGTTGACGGCCAAAGATAAGCCGAAATCATCGGCGGTCAGCGCCAAGGCTGGGGCCTGAGGCCCCAGACCCCCATGACTAAGGGATTGCAAAGGCTCAGCCTTTGCTGGGGTCGAGGGGCAAAGCCCCCGCCTTCACGCGGCGGTGTGACGCTCGCGCAGGAACTGGAAGAACTCGACGCCCTCGCGCAGGCGGCGTTTCATCATCTGCGGGCTGCGCACCATCTCGTTGACGATGGAGGCGATCTTCGGCGCGCGGAAGTAGAACTTCTTGTAGAACACCTCCACCGACTCGAAGATTTCGGTGTGCGACAGGTGCGGGTAGGACAGCGGCGCCATCTGGATGCCGTGCTCGTCGATCAGTTCGGCGTGCTCGATGTCCAGCCAGTTGTTCTCGACCGCCTGCTTGTAGAGCGCGGTGCCGGGGTAGGGGGCCGCCAGCGACACCTGCATGGTGTGCGGGTTCACGTCCTGGGCGAACCTGATAGTCTCCTGGATGGTCTCGCGGGTCTCGCCGGGGAGGCCGAGGATGAAGGTGCCGTGGACCTTGATGCCGAGTTCCTGGCAATCCTTGCTGAACTTGCGGGCGACGTCGATCAGCATGCCCTTCTTGATGTTGTGCAGGATCTGCTGGTTGCCGCTCTCGTAGCCGACCAGCAGCAATCGCAGGCCGTTGTCCTTCAGCACCTTGAGCGTCTCGCGCGGCACGTTGGCCTTGGCGTTGCAACTCCAGGTGACGCCCATCTTGCCCAGTTCGCGGGCGATCGCCTCGGCGCGCGGCAGGTTGTCGGTGAAGGTGTCGTCGTCGAAGAAGAACTCCCGGACCTGCGGGAAGGTGGCGCGGGCGTAGCGGATTTCCGCGGCCACATGCTCCGGGCTGCGCACGCGATAGCGGTGGCCGCCGACCGTCTGCGGCCACAGGCAGAAGGTGCAGCGGCTCTTGCATCCGCGCCCGGTGTACATCGAGATGTACGGATGCATCAGGTAGCCGATGAAGTAGTCCTCGATGCGCAGGTCGCGCTTGTACACCTCGGTCACGAACGGCAGGCTGTCCATGTCCTCCAGCACCGCGCGGTCCTTGTTGTGGACCAGGGCGCCGTGGGCGTTGCGGTAGCTGATGCCGTCGATGGCGGACCAGTCGCGGCCCTCGGCGACTTCCTTGATGGTGAAGTCGAACTCGTTGCGCGCCACGAAGTCGATGGCGCCGCCCTGCATCAGGCTCTCGGTCGGCTGCACCGCGACCTTGGCGCCGACGAAGCCGATCTTGATCGCCGGGTTGGCGTCCTTTAACGCCTGCGCCACCTTCGCGTCGGAGCTGAACGAGGGCGTCGAGGTGTGGATCACGCAAAGTTCGTAGTCGCGCGCGGTGGCGGTGACGCTGGCGAGGCTGGTGCGCGACGGCGGCGCGTCGATCAGCTTGCTGCCGGTGACCAGGGCGGCCGGCTGCGCCAGCCAGGTCGGGTACCAGAAGCTCTTGATCTCGCGCTTCGCCTGGTAGCGCGAGCCGGCGCCACCGTCGAAGCCTTCGGTGCTGGGCGGCTGTAGAAACAGGGTCTTCATCATGGCTGTTCGGTTCCCAAGGGGAGCGATTCGATGCGCGATAGGCCAGTCTTGGATAGACGGGTCTGAGATGGGCGGGTCTGTGCCAGGCCGGTACGCAGCACGTAACCACGCCATTCGATCGTGTTGCCGGCATAGGCCGCCAGCATCACGCCTATCGACATGATGTCGCGCAGCGGCAAAAGCCAGATCGGCGCGGCGCTGGCAAGCCCCACCGGCGCAAGGCCGAGCAGCGCGTCGGTCGCGCGCGCCAGCAGCGCCCGCGTGGCCCAGGCACCCAGGAACAACGCACAGCTCCATGCCTCGGCGCCGGACAGCGGCACGGCCATGGCGGCCCAGGCGAGCGGATATTGTATGGCGGAGAGGACGAAGCCCACCGGCGCCACCGCCCTGATGGTGCGCGACCAGCGCAGCTCATGGCGGAGCAGGGCATCGAACGTGTCCTCCGGGACCGTGGTGCCGGGGACGGTGTCCGCCAGCGCCACCCGCAACCCCCGCGCCCGCACCAGCTCGCCCAGCGCATGGTCGTCGGCGATGTGCTGCACCAGCGCCCGCAGGCCGCCGATATCGGCGAGCGTTTCGCGCCGCAACGCCATGGTCGCACCCAGGCAATCCTGCCGTCCCAACGCCCGCGCACTCAGCACGCCGAGCAGGAAGCTGTGGGTGATGGCGGTGGCGCCCAGCGCGCCCACCATGCCGCCGGTGGCCGGCAGCCCGGCATACAGCGTGGTCGCCAGGCCGACGCCCGGCTGGCCCAGCGTCGCCACCAGCCGCCGCAGGTAGTCGGGCGCCGCATGCACGTCGCTGTCGGCGATCACCAGCACGTCGTGCCGCGCGAGCGCGAACATGTTCATCAGGTTGGCGACCTTGCGGTTGCGCCCATGCGGCCTGCCGTCGACGCATAACGAGATCTGGCAGGCGGGAAAGCGCGCCTGTAGCCGCCGCACCACGGCGATGGCCGGATCGCGTGGATCCTGCACGCCGAACACAATCTGGAACGCCGGATAATCCTGCCGGCACAGGCTGGCCAGCGCCTGCTCCAGCATCGGTTCCGCGCCGAACAGCGGCTTCAGCACGGTGACGGCGGGAAGTGCCCCCGACTCGGCGGCGTCCGACGCGGCGGGGGCCGGCGTGCGGCAGAAGCGCCAGGCCAGCACCGTGCCCACCAGCGTCTGCATCAGGCCGGCGGCGGCGACCGACGCGGCGATCACGGCCAGCAGCATCAGCATCCCGGACAAGCCGGCCATCACGATTTCTGGCCGCCTTCCAGCGCCGCCACCTTGTTCTGCAACGAGCGGATCAGCGCCGCCGCACTGCCCTGGGCCACCAGGCTGCGGAAGTCGGAGCGCTGCACCGCCACCCGGCTGATGGTGCCGCCCAGCAGCACGTCCACGATCCGCCAGTCCCCGGCACTGTCCGGCTGCATGACGTAGTCGATCGCGGTCGCCTCGCCGGAGGCCGGAAAGATGCGGGACGGCACCGTGACGCGCGCGCCGGTGCCCGCGACGGTCGGCGTGACCTCGAAGCGCTCACCGGAGTAGCTGTTGAAGTTGCTTACGTAGCTTGCCACGGTGAAGCGGGTGAACGCCTCCAGCAAGGTGGCCTTCTGGTCGTCCGGGAAGCTGTCGTAGCGGAGGCCGACGACGGCGCGCAGCACCACCGGCAGCGCATAGGCGCGCTCGATCACCGGGCGCAGGCTCGCCTCGCGGCTCTGGAAGCTGGTGCCCGGCGGCGCCTTCATGCTGGCCAGCAACGCATCGTCGAGGCTGCGGATCACGCCGGCCGGGTCGCCGGCGGCCCGCGCCGGGCAAATCGGTCCAAGGGCGAGCAGTGCCGCGCCGAACAGCGCCAGTTCGCGCCGGGTCATGGCTGCTTGTCGCGCCCGGCCTTGCGGGGGCTGAGGCCGAGCGCCGTGGTGATCGTCTCGACGATGTCCTGTGCGGTCAGGTGCGCGTCGACCATCTGCCGCGAGGGCGTGTCGTGGTCGACGAAGCGGTCCGGCAGCGTCATCGGGCGCACCCGCAACGCGCCGTCGAGCAGGCCGCGCCAGGCCAGGTGCTGCAACACCTGTGCCCCGAAGCCGCCGGCGCTGCCATCCTCGATGGTGACCAGCACCGAATGGTTGCGCGCCAGTTGCTCGACCATGGCGGTGTCGAGCGGCTTGGCGAAGCGCGCGTCGGCCACGGTCACGGCGATGCCGCGCGCGGCCAGGACCGCCGCCGCAGCCATGGCGTCGGCGAGGCGCGGGCCGAGCGAGAGGATCGCCGCCGTGTCGCCCTCGCGCAGGATGCGGCCACGCCCGACCGGCAGCGCCGAGCCGCGCGCCGGCAGTTCCAGCCCGACGCCGCCGCCGCGCGGGTAGCGCACGGCGCTGGGCCGGTCGCCGATGCCGGCGGCGGTGGCCACCATGTGCATCAGCTCCACCTCGTCGGCCGGCGCCATGATGACGATGCCCGGCAGGCAGCCGAGGAAGGCCAGGTCGAAGCTGCCGGCATGGGTCGCCCCGTCGGCGCCGACCAGCCCGGCGCGGTCGATGGCGAAGCGCACCGGCAGCGACTGGATGGCGACGTCGTGCACCACCTGATCGTAGGCGCGTTGCAGGAACGTGCTGTAGATCGCGCAGAACGGCGCCATGCCCTCGGTCGCCATGCCGGCGGCGAAGGTCACTGCGTGCTGCTCGGCGATGCCGACGTCGAAGGTGCGGTCGGGGAACTTGCGGGCGAAGCGGTCCAGCCCGGTGCCGCCCGGCATGGCGGCGGTGATGGCGACGATCTTCGGGTTCGCGGTCGCCTCGGCGATCAGCGCGTCGGCGAACACCGAGGTGTAGCTGGGCGGACCCGGCGGCGCCTTGGCCTGCTCGCCGGTCAGCACGTTGAACCGGCTGACCGCGTGCAGCTTGTCCGCCGCCGCCTCGGCCGGCGCATAGCCGCGGCCTTTCTGGGTGGTGACGTGCAGCAGGATCGGGCCGGGTTCGTCGGCGTCGCGCACGTTGCGCAGCACCGGCAGCAGGTGGTCCAAATTGTGCCCGTCGATCGGGCCGACGTAGTAGAAGCCCATCTCCTCGAACAGCGTGCCGCCGGTCAGGATGCCGCGCGCGAACTCCTCGGCGCGGCGGGCGGTGCGTTCGATGCCGCGCGGGAAGCGCCGCGCCATGCGGGCGGCGAGGTCGCGCAGGCTGAGGAAGCTGTGCGACGACAGCAGCCGCGACAGGTAGGCGCTCATCGCCCCCACCGGGGGCGCGATCGACATGTCGTTGTCGTTCAGGATCACCACCAGCCGCGACCGCAGCGCGCCAGCGTTGTTCATCGCCTCATAGGCCATGCCGGCGCTCATCGCCCCGTCGCCGATCACCGCCACCACATGGTTGTCGCCGCCTTGCAGGTCGCGCGCCACCGCCATGCCGAGGCCGGCGGAGATCGAGGTGGAGCTGTGCGCCGCGCCGAACGGGTCGTACTCGCTCTCCGACCGGCGGGTGAAGCCGGACAGGCCGCCGCCCATGCGCAGCGTGCGGATGCGGTCGCGCCGCCCGGTCAGTATCTTGTGCGGGTAGCACTGGTGGCCGACATCCCAGATCAGCCGGTCGCGCGGGGTGTCGAACACGGCGTGCAGGGCGACCGTCAGCTCGACCACGCCCAGGGCCGCGCCCAGATGGCCGCCGGTGGTCGAGACCGCGTCCACCGTCTCGGCGCGCAGCTCGTCGGCGACCTGCTTCAACTGCTCGGTGGAGAAGTTGCGCAGGTCCGATGGGAACCGCACCCGGTCGAGCAGTGGCGTGGCAGGCGCCGGCAAGGCGGTCGAGGCAGCGAGCGGTGCGTTCAAAATGGAGTCTCCTCGTCCAGCGTTTGGCGCTGCGGCGTGCCGTCAGCGTCGGTCACAATCTTTTCCACCCGCATCTCGGCCTCGCGCAGCTTCGCCTCGCAATGCTGGCGCAAGGCGGAGCCGCGCTCATAGGCGGTGATGGCGTCCTCCAGCCGCTGCTGGCCGCCCTCCAGGCCGCGCACGATCCGCTCCAATTCCGCCAGGGCGTCCTCGAACGACAACGTGGCCAAGCCGGAGTTGGCGGGCCGGGCGGCTGGTGTCGTGGCGGCAATGGCTACAAGCGACGGCGGATTGCCCGACATCAGATGACTCCCGGATGACTTGATCCATCAGACAGAACGCGCGGGCAATGTTGTCCAAGCCTGCGCGCCACAGGAAACCCCCGGCCTGTGTCATTCCTGCAACAGGGCGCGAACATGGATTGCCGCCGAGGCGGCCAGAGCGGCGAGGTCATAGCCACCTTCCAGCACCGACACCAGACGCCCGGCGCAATGCCGGTCCG
>JAYTQW010000076.1:0-4641 GCA_043746535.1 Rhodospirillales bacterium | reverse complement strand
TCGTCCGCCTCGGCATCGCCGCGATAGGACAGGTTGAGCACCACCAGCGCCCCGCCCGGCCGCAGCACGCGCGCGGCCTCCGCCACATGCCGGCCGGCCAGTGCGACGCCGGCCTGCATCAAGTATGGGAAGCTGTCGACCGCCAGCACAAGGTCGTGGGACTGATCGGCCGCCATCTCCAGGCCATGTCCCGAACCGGCCACGAAGCTTACGTTCGCCTGGCCGGCGCAGCGGGCGCGCGCCGCCGCGATCATCGCCGGCGACACGTCCACGCCCAGCACCGAGCGTGCCCGCGCCGCCATCGCCGCCGCCACCCGGCCGATGCCGCAGCCGAAGTCGAGCACGTCCATGCCCGGCGTCAGCAGCCGTTCGCCCTCCAGCCACGCCAGCAGCTCCGCCGTCGCCGCTGCCAGGATGGCCGGGTCGCCCAGCGAATACAGCGCCACGCTGGCTTCGGGCGACAGCGCCACCGCGCGGTCGAACAGGGCGGCGACCGACTCCGGCGTGGTGGCGCCGGCGTGCTCGAAGGCGGCGGCGTCGATCATCGCGCGCAGCCCATCCAGCGCCGTGCCGCGCGCCGCCGCCAGCCGCGCCAGCGCGGACCATGCCTCCCCCGGCACGCGCGCTGCGGCGATCCGGGCGGCGATCCCCGCCGCCGCTTCGCCCGCCAGCAGCAGGCGCGCCAAGGCGATCTCCGGCGCGATCCGGCCTTGCAGGCACAGCGCCACCGGATCGTCCACGCTCACATTCATCCGACGTTCATGCCCGCACGAAGCTGCGTCCGCTGTTACGCCGCTCGACCGCGCCCCAGCCGTATTTATAGCCCTCGTCGCCGCGCAGGAAATGCGCCTCGTGACGGTCCTCGGCGACCGCCGCCTCGATCATGTGGCCGAACAGGATGGTGCCGGGACTCTCGAAGCCGAACGCCGGGTCGAAGCCGCTGAGATAGAAGAAGATCGAGTTCTCACCCAGCAGCGCGTGCGTGACGGCGGTGGCGGCGCCATGCAGGCGAAGCGTCTCCAGCCGCAGCAGCCCGGCCGCCAGCAGCGCCGGCGTCGCCAGCCGGTGGAACGCCAGCACGTCCGGATCGGCCAGCACGCCGCTTTCGCCGCGGTCCTTCCAGCGGATGCCGTGCAGGCGCACCAGTTCGCCCAGCAGGCCGGGCCAGGTCTCGCCGCTGGCCCGTTCGACCACGAAGCCGCCGATCCGCGCGGCGCGGTTGCGGGCCAGCCGCAGGTCCCGGCGCATGCCGCGCGGGATCGCCGGCGCCGGCAGCAGCCGCAGCACCGGGCAGGGCGGGCCGCCCCAATCCTCGCGCCGCCAGCCATCCGGGGTCGCGGCCCGCAGCAGCCGCGCCTCCGGCGGCAGCTCCGGCAGGTCGCAGCGCGGCGCCGATCCCCGCGCCAGCGTGGCGGCCAGCAGCCGCGCGGCGGCGTCGGGCGGTGCCTCGGGGGCCAGCAGCGCGTCGAAATAGTCGCTGACGCCTACGCCCATCGGCAGCAGCTTGTCGTCCAGCCGGTACAGCGGCAGCACGCCGGACAGCACGCCGTCGACGCGCAGCACGCCCACCACCGGCCGCCCGTTGCCGAACACCCGCCACCACGGCGCCAGCCACGGCGGCGCCAGGAACGGCAGCGCCCCGGGCACCCGCCGCCACAGCGTCATCCACTCCGGCCACAACGAGGCCAGCGCGTCCTCGCCGGTCACGGTCTCGATCAACGCGGCGGTCACGCCGCCAGCCGCCGGTACAGGTCGAGATAGGCGTCGGTCATCCGCGCGGCGGAGAACCGCTCGCGCGCCACCGCCCGGCACAGCTCACGGTCGATCTCGCCCACCCGCCCGATCGCCGCCGCCATGCTTGCCGCGTCATCCACCAGAAAGCCGGTGCGGCCATGCTCGACGATGTCCGGCAACGCCCCCACCCGGCGCGCGATCACCGGCGTGCCGCACGCCAGCGCCTCCATCGCCACCAGCGAACTGGTCTCCGCCGCCGTGCTCGGCACCAGCAGGCAGCGCGCGGCGGACAGCAGGCGGCGCTTGCGCGCGAAGCCGACCGGGCCGAGGAAGCGCCGCCGCGTGTCCAGCAGCGGCGCCACCTCGCGCGCGAAATAGTCCTGGTGGCAGGCGTACGGGAACACCTCGCCGCCCAGCAGCAGCGACACCCCGACCAGATGCGCGGCGCGCAAGGCGAGGTGCTGGCCCTTCTCCGGGCACATCCGGCCCAGCATCAGCGCAAAACCGCGTGGGGCATGGCGCGCGGCGGCCAGGGCCCGCACCGGCACGCCGTTGGCAATCGGCGGCAGCAACGCCAGGCCGGGCGGACAGGCGCTGTGCTGCGACGCCGACACGCAATGGAGCCAGGTGCGGGGCCGCGCCGGACGCAACGCCCCGGGCGCGTACCAGTCCGGCGGCAGGTGCAGCGTGACCAGGGCCGGCGGCCCCGGCGGCGGCAGGTAGGCGTCGAAGTCGATGCCGTGCAGATGGACCACATCGGCCCGCGCCACGGCCCAGGCCAGCACGTCGCGCACCGCCGCCTGCTGGCCGCGCCGGGCGGCGTCGTCCAGGCCGGCGGGGATTGCGGGCAGCTCCAGCAACTCGCCCGCCACCACCGAACCGGCGCTGGCCACCACCAGCGAGCGGTGGCCGGCGCTGGCCACGGCGTGGTCGATGGCCGAGAGCACCTGCTCGGCGCCGCCGACCGCGTCCGGCCCGACCGGCGCCAGCGGGTAGGCGACGCTGAGCACCGTCAGCACGGCCCCGCGCCCGCCGCCAGGGCGCGCCAGCGCCGGCTGTCCATGCCCCAGTCGAAGCCGTCGTAATAGGCGCGCGCGGCGAGCGGGCGGGTGAAATCGTAGCGGGGCGCCGCGCGGAACCGCTCCTGCGTCCAGCCGAAGAACGGCCGCAGCGTGAGGCGCTGGGTGGCGAAGCATTCCATCATCTCGTCGCGCCTCGCCCGCTCGCCATCGCCGAGTGCCGCGACAATGGCTGCCGCGACAATGGCTCCGGCGTCGTCGAGGAAACGCCCCGCGACCATGTGACCGTTCGGCGCCGCGTGATAGCCGGCCATCTCGATGCGTGGCCGTCCGCTCGCCTGCACCGCGAAGGCGACCGCGTCATGGTCGGGGTGGCCACCCTCATAGGCATGGGTCAGCACCACGGCGGCATCGGCCAGCAACGGCGTGAGCGTTGCGGCCAGCTCACCGAGTTGCAGCGACGCGCCCTGGTCGGCGACCGGCAGCATGACGCGGCGTGCCCGCACCCGTCCCGCCGCCAGGGCCGCGTCCAGTTCGCGCCGCCGCGCCTGCGCGTAGGCGGTGTGGGTGGCGAACCCGGCGGCGCGGGCGTCGCCCATGCCGCGCGGCGCGCCGTCGGTCACATGCACCAGCAGCAGCCGCCGGAACAGGTGCAGCGAGCCGCCCGCGCCCACCGTCTCGTCATCGGGATGCGCCACCACCATGGCCACCGGCAGCTCGACCGGCTCGCGCCGCGCCAGTGCCGCGAGCACAAGGTCAGTCGGCGCTGGCGACATCCGCCCGCTCGAACACATCGGCCAGCAGCGTCGTTCCAGCGGTCGCTCCACCGGGCGCGTAGCGGCGGATCATCGCCGCGCAGAACTCGGCGAACTCGGCCGGCTCGCGCGGTGGTGCTGTGTAGTGCGGCCAGATGCCCCGATCCTCCGGCGTGAAGCAGAACGTGACGGTGACCTCGAACTCCTCCAATGCCCGCATCTGCCGGTCGAACCAGGCGAGCGCGTTCGGACGGTAGAAATCGGCCCAGCTCAGCCCGGTGCGCAGGGTGGTGACGCCCAGCTCGCGCATCCAGCGCACCGCGTCGTCGAGGCGGTGGTCCTCATAGTGGAACCACTGGCACAGCCCCATCTCCGGCGTGAACTCGTGGAAGATGCGCGCGGCGCGCTTCGGCTGGCCGTGCTCGTCGAGCAGGCCCATGTGGAAGTGCCGGTAGTACGACGAGCCTTCCGCCTCGCGGTGGCGCGTCGTCGCCGGCCATGCGGCGGGCAGGTCGTACAGGCTGTACCAGTGCAGCCGGGGCGTGCGTCCGCGCAGCAACTCGAAGCTGCGGCGCAGGCCCCACTCCTGCACCTCCTCGGCGCCGAAGCTGCTGATGCCGAGTTCGGACACCCACACCGGCAGGTCGGTGACGGCGGCGATCTCGCGCAGCTTGTCCGGCCAGGCGTCGATCGGCCAGTGGTTCCAGTCGAGCGGGAAGCCGTGCACCGCCACCGCGTCGACATGCGACAGCGCGCCCTGGGCGGCCAGCAGGTTCAGGAACTGCGGGTCGATCGGCGACATGCCGCCAAGCACGCGCGGCAGCCCCGGCGCCTCGGCGGCGATCGCCTCGCCCGCCAGCGAGGCCATGCGCGCGAAGATGGCCCAGCCTGGATCGGCCTCCAGGTCCCAATGCGACTTGTTGTTGGGTTCGTTCCAGATCATCGCCGCCTCGATCATACGCCGTCCTTTCCACGCGCCGGATAAACCGGGCCATACGCCGCATCCGCCCGCGCCATGCGCCGGCAAAGGTAGGTTTCCTCCTCGGGCCGGCCGAGGATGTCGAAGCCGGCGCTGCGCAGCATCGCCTCGGTCGCGGCCCGGTTCGGCGCCCACCAGTTGGTCTGGTCGCCGG
>JAYTQW010000075.1:0-18353 GCA_043746535.1 Rhodospirillales bacterium | reverse complement strand
CATCAGTCGATGACGATGCGCGGCCCCGCCGGCGCCGCCTGACCCGTCACCCCTGCCCACACCGTGCGGGCGATATTGGAGAACGCCCGCGCCGCCTCGCTATCGGGCTGGGAGGCCACGATCGGCGTGCCTGCGTCGGAGGCGGTGCGGATGTCGAGCAGCAGCGGGATTTCGCCCAGGAACGGCGTGCCCAGCCGCGCCGCCTCCGCTGCCGCGCCGCCGTGGCCGAAGATGTCGGCGCGGTGGTTGCAGTTCGGGCAGCAGAAATAGCTCATGTTCTCGACGATGCCCAGCACCGGCACCCGCGTCTTCTCGAACATCCGCACGCCGCGCCGGGCATCCAGCAGGGCGATGTCCTGCGGCGTGGAGACGATCACGGCACCTGCCAGGTTGACCCGCTGCGCCATGGTCAACTGCACGTCGCCGGTGCCGGGCGGCATGTCGACGATCATCACGTCCAGCTCGCCCCACAGCACCTGGCTCATCATCTGTTCCAGGGCGCCCATCACCATCGGCCCGCGCCAGATCATCGGCGTCTCGTCGTCGACCAGGAAGCCGATCGACATGCAGCGCAGCCCCCACGCCTCCAGCGGCACCATCTTGTCGCCGACGATCTCCGGCTTGCGCGCCAGCCCGAGCATGCGCGGCAGGCTGGGGCCGTAGATGTCGGCGTCGAGCAGCCCGGTGCGCAGCCCCATTCGCGCCAGCGCCACGGCGAGGTTGGCCGCCGTGGTGGACTTGCCGACGCCGCCCTTGCCCGACGCCACCGCGATCACCCGCCCGACGCCGGCCAGCAGCGGCGCGCGCGCGGCCGCCGGCGCGGTGGTGGTGGCGGGTGGCGGTGGCGGGGCGGGCGGCGTGCGCGTGGTCAGGATGGCGCTGGCGTTGCCGATGCCCGGCATCCTGGCCAGCCGCGCCTCGACCGCGCGGCGCACCGGCTCCATCGCCGGCGCATGTTGCCGGTCGGTCAGCAGGCTCACCTGCACCAGTCCGCCGCGTAGCTGGATCGCCTCGACCAGGCCGGCGGAGACGATGTCGCGCCCGCTCGCGGGGTCGGCGATATCGGCCAGGGCGGCGCGGATAGCGGCTTCGGTGGGATCAACCATCGGCTTGAAAACCTTCTTCAACGAGCGATATCGCAAGATCTGGCATCTACTGCGGCTTACGCCATGACGGCTGGCGTGGCCGCACCGTCCGGCGCACCAAGCTGGACATGGAGTCTGGACATGGAGTCTGGACACGAAGGCTGGACATGGCGGCGCTGGCCCGCTTGCGCTACATGCCGCCTTACCGCTGCGGTTGCATACAGGAGCTGTCTGATCCATGCCCACCAATAACGGCGGCTCCGACGATCCGATCCCACCGCCGAACCCATGGGGCCTGCCGCCAGGCCAGGGCGGGCGCGACGGCGCCGGCAAGAAGGACGAGCCGCGCCAGCAAGGCCCGCGCAACCCGTGGGGCAATGGTGGCCGGCCGGGCGGCACTCCGCCCGATCTGGACGAGGTCATCGCGCGCGGCCAGGCCTGGCTGCGCGGCGTGATCCCCGGCGGGCTGGGCGGCGGCGGCGGCGGCGGCGGCAGGGACGGCGGTGGCCGTGGCCGGCTCAGCCTGCCCACCGGCGGGCGTGGCCTCGCCTTCATCGGCATCGGCGTCGTCGCCGTCTGGCTGGCCAGCGGCTTCTACCGCGTGCAGCCGGACGAGCAAGGCGTGGTGCTGCGTTTCGGCGCGTTCGTCCGCACCACCTTGCCCGGCCTGAACTATCATCTGCCCTGGCCGATCGAGGCGGTCGATCTGCCCCCCGTCACCCGCATCAACCGGATCGAGATCGGCTATCAATCCGGCCAGTCCAGCGGCGACCAGAACCAGGACGCTCCCGGCCGCGACGTGTTGCAGGAAAGCCTGATGCTGACCGGCGACGAGAACATCATCGACATCAACTTCGCCGTGTTCTGGCGCATCCGCGACGCCGCCGCCTACCTGTTCGCCACCCGCAACCCCGACTTCACGGTGCGCGCGGTGTCCGAGAGCGTGATGCGCGAGGTCATCGGCCGCACGCCGATCCAGCCGGCGCTGACCGATGCCCGCGCGCAGATCGAGGAATCGGTGCGGTCCGGCGTGCAGGCGGTGCTGGACAAATACGGCAGCGGCATCGACGTGACACAGGTGCAGTTGCAGAAGGTCGATCCGCCCGCCGACGTCATCGAGAGCTTTCGCGACGTGCAGCGCGCCAACACCGACGCCGACCGCGCCCGCAACGAGGCCGAGGCGACGCGCAACGACATCGTGCCGCGCGCCCGTGGCGAGGCCGCCGCGATCACCGCCGCCGCCGACGGCCAGCGTCAGGCCGCGGTTGCGGAGTCGACCGGCGCCGCCAAGCGGTTCCTGTCGGTGCTGAAGGCCTATGACGCCGCCAAGGACGTGACCCTGACCCGCCTGTACATCGAGACCATGCAGGACGTGCTCTCGCATAACTCCCTGACCGTCATCGACGACCATCTGAAGGGCGTGGTGCCGTACCTGCCGCTGGCCCCGACCCCGGGAGTGCCCTTGCCGGCGCTCGGCGCCGCTACGGGAGCCGCGAAATGAGGAGCAGTGCCGTGGCCGCCCTGGCCGCCATCGTCGTCGTACTCATTATCCTGCTGTCGTCCGTGTTCACCGTGCAGCAGACCGAACAGGTGCTGCTGACCCAGTTCGGCAAGCCGGTGCGGATCATCTCCAAGCCCGGCCTGCATGTGAAGCTGCCGCTGGTGCAGACTGTCATCAGCTTCGACCGCCGCCTGCTCGACTACGAGTTGCCGCCGGAGGAAGTCATCCTGGCCGACCAGCGCCGGCTGATCGTCGACAGCTTCGCCCGGTTCCACATCACCGACCCGTTGCGCTACTACCAGGCGGTCGGCGGCACCGAGGATGCGATCCAGGCGCGGCTGACCTCGGTGGCGTCCTCCGCGCTGCGCCGCGTGCTCGGCAACGAACAACTGCTCAATGTGTTGTCGTCCCAGCGCGACCGTATCATGGGGGCGATCCGCAAGCAGGTGAACGACGAGATGCAGGGCTTCGGCGTGACCATCGACGATGTGCGCATCCGCCGCGCCGACCTGCCGCCGGAGAACACGCAGGCGATCCTGGCCCGCATGAAGAGCGAGCGGCAGCGCGTGGCCGCCCAGGCCCGCGCCCAGGGCGCCGAGGCCGCCGCGCGTATCCGGGCCGACGCCGACCGTGAGCGCACGGTGCTGCTGGCCGCCGCCCGTTCCACCGCCGATCAGCTACGCGGCGAGGGCGAGGGCCGCGCGATCGCCATCTATGCCGACGCCTTCCAGCGCGATCCGGCGTTCTTCAAGACTTTCCGGACGTTGCAGGCATACCGCGAGGCATTCAGCAAAGGCTCGTTGCGGCTGGTGATGTCGCCATCGGACGACTTCCTGAAGCTGCTGCAATCCGCGCCGCACACCACAGATACGGTGGCAGCGGCGCCCGCTCCGCCAACAGCCTCCACTTCCCCGGCCCCAGCGCCGGCACCTTGATCCTGCACCCGCGTCGCACAGAGGGGACACCGCCCATGCGCCTTTCACGCCCGAGATCATCCACTCCGAAGCTGGTCCGCACCGCGCTGGCGCTGGCGCTGGCGCTGTCGACCGCGCTGGTGGCGCCGGTCGCGGTGATGCCGCATCCGGCCTGGGCGGCGAGCCCGGCCCCGGACAGTTTCGCCGATCTGGCCGAACGCCTGCTGCCGGCGGTGGTCAACATCTCTTCCAGCCAAACCGTCAAGACCGCCAGCGGCGACGAGGGCGGCAATGGTCCCGGCGCCGGGCCGGAGATGCCGACCTTCCCACCCGGCTCGCCGCTGGAGAAGATGTTCCGCGACTTCCTCAACCGGCAGCACAGCGCGCCGGGCAAGGGAGACGGGCCGCCGCGCAAGATGCAGAGCCTCGGCTCCGGCTTCATCATCGATCCCTCCGGCATTATCGTGACCAACAACCATGTCATCGCCGGCGCCGACGAGATCACCGTGCGGCTGCAGGACGGCACCGAGCTGAAGGCCAAGCTGCTCGGCCGCGACGAACGCGCCGACCTGGCCGTGTTGCAGGTCAAGGCCGACAAACCGCTGGTGTCGGTGCCGTTCGCCGACAGCAATCATTCCCGCGTCGGCGACTGGGTGATCGCCATTGGCAACCCGTTCGGGCTGGGTGGCACCGTCACCGCCGGCATCGTCTCGGCGCGCGGTCGCGACATCGGCAACGGCCCGTACGACGACTTCATCCAGACCGACGCCGCGATCAACCGTGGCAACTCCGGCGGGCCGCTGTTCAACCTCGCCGGCGAGGTGATCGGCATCAACACCGCGATCTACTCGCCATCCGGCGGCTCGATCGGCATCGGCTTCTCGATCCCGGCCAACCTCGCCAAGACCGTGGTGCAGCAGTTGCGCACCTTCGGCCACGCCCGCCGTGGCTGGCTGGGCGTGAAGATCCAGCAGGTGACGCCCGACATCGCCGACAGCCTGGGATTGAAGCCGCCCTCCGGCGCGCTGGTCGCGGGCATCGACGCCAACGGCCCGGCGGCCAAGGCACAACTGCACGACGGCGACATCATCCTGAAGTTCAACGACCAGGACATCAAGGAGATGAAGAACCTGCCGCGCGTGGTGGCGGAGACGGATATCGGCAAGCAGGTGCCGGTGGAGGTGTGGCGCGACGGCGCGGATCAGACCGTCTCGGTCACTGTCGGCGAGTTGCCGGACGACCCGGCCGCGACCGCTGCGGCGACCACGCCGGCGCCGGCCAAGGACAACCCGGCCAAGCCGCTGGAACTGTCCGGCCTCGGCCTGTCGGTGGCGCCGATCACGCCGGAGGCGCGCGACAAATACACCATCGGCGCCGACCAGAAGGGCGTGGTCATCACCGACGTCGCCGGCGGCACGCCAGCGGCGGATCACGGCCTGAAGGCCGGCGATGTGATCGTGGAGGTGCAGCAGGAGAATGTCAGCACCCCGTCCGACGTGGCGGCGAAGATCGACAAGGCGCGCAAGGCCAACCGCGCCAGCGTGCTGTTGCTGGTCCAGGGCAGCGGCGGCAGCCGCTACATCCCGCTGACGCTGAAGCCGGACCCGACCCGCAAGCCGGGCTGAACCGGCGCTCGCTACCCGGTCACGAACGCCGTGGCCGGGTAGCCCTGCGCGAACAGCAGCGCGCGCAGGTCGGCATGGCGCACCTGTGCCCGCGCCCGTGCCGCCACGACCGGCTTGGCATGGTAGGCGACGCCCAGGCCCGCCGCCTCGATCATCGCCAGATCGTTGGCGCCGTCGCCGACCGCGAGCGTTTCCGATAGGTCGAGGCCATGCAGCGCGGCCATCTCCCGCAAAGTCGCCAACTTCGCGCCGCCATCGAGGATCGGCTCGCCCACCGTGCCGAGCAGGGTGTCGCCATCGTCCAGCAGCGTGTTGGCGCGGTGGAGGTGAAAGCCGAGTTGCGCCGCAACCCGCCCGGTGAAATAGCTGAAGCCGCCAGACACCAGCGCCGTCGCCGCGCCGTGGGCACGCATGGTCGCCACCAGTTCGGCGGCGCCCGGCATGATCCGCGTCCGCTGCCATGTCGCCGCCAGAGCCGGCACGCCCAGCCCGCGCAACATGGCCACCCGCTCACGCAGGGCGGTTGCAAAGTCGATCTCGCCGTTCATGCTGCGGGCGGTAATGGCGGCGACACGCTCCCGTAGGCCGGCATGGGCCGCCAGCTCATCCAGGGTTTCGGAAATCACGATGGTGCTGTCCATGTCGGAAATCAGCAGGCGCTTGCGGCGCCCCGCGGCGGCGGTGACGATCGCGTCCACCGCGGCTGTGCCGATGATGGCGGCCATGTCCGCCGGATCGGGCGCCGCCGCGCACGCGATGTCGACCGCCTCACCGGGTGAGAGCACGTCCAGCGTGCCGCCGACGGCGTCGCGCATGGCGGTGACCAGGCCCGGCGACAGCGGCCCGGCGGCCCGGTTGGCAATCAGGGTCAGGACATGGGTCATGGCCTGCGTATGCGGTCAAGGCCGCGCGGCCGCAAGCCGTGGCTGACCCGCCGCGCGCGCTGATCGTCGCCGGTCCCACGTGCAGCGGCAAATCCGCGCTGGCGCTGGCGCTGGCCGAGGCGACAGGCGGGGTCGTCATCAACGCCGATTCGATGCAGGTCTATCGCGAGCTGCGCATCCTCACCGCCCGCCCGAGCGCGGAGGACGAGGCGCGCGCGTCGCATCGGCTGTACGGCGTGCGCGCGGCGGCCGAGCCGGGCAGCGTCGCGTGGTGGCGTGCCGCCGCCCTGGCCGAGATGGCGGCGGCGCAGGCGGCCGAACGGCTGCCGATCCTGTGCGGCGGCACCGGGATGTATTTCCTGAGCCTGACCGCCGGCCTGTCCGACATTCCCGATCCGGGTTCCCTCGCCCGGCAGGAGGCGCGTGCGACGCTGGCGGCCATCGGCCCCGCCGCCCTGCACGCCCAGCTCACTGAGGTTGATCCGGACAGCGCCGCGCGGCTGCATCCGTCCGACGGCCAGCGCATCGCCCGCGCCTGGGAAGTGTGGCGTGGCACCGGGCGCGGGCTGGCCGCCTGGCAGGCGCAGGCCGGGCCGCCATCCGGCTGGGACTTCCGCGCCATCCTGCTCGACCCGCCACGCGCGGCGTTGCGTGAGGCCATCGCCGGCCGCTTCGACGCCATGCTTGCGGCGGGCGCGGTCGACGAGGTGCGGGCGTTGCTGGACCAGCGGCTCGATCCCAGCCTGCCGGCGATGCGCGCCGTGGGTGTGGCGGAGCTGGCGGCCTACCTGTCCGGCACCATGCCCCTGGCGGCGGCGGCGGCGGCGGCGACGCTGGCCAGCGGGCAGTACACCAAGCGTCAGGCGACCTGGTTCCACCGCCATGTGCTGGCCGCTCCAACAGCCACGCATACGATCCATGCGCGGGTTGCAGGTCAGGCGCAATTTTCGCAAAGAAATTGGGGTGATCTGATGCGGTTTGTGCAAGGTCCGGGTTGACGCCGACCCTGCGCACCGCCTAATCACGGCGCATGGACATGATCGCGACCGCCCCCGCCACCACCCTGCAATCCGGCGCCGAAGTGCTGCTGCGGGCACTCAAGGATCAGGGCGTCGAGGTCATATTCGGCTATCCTGGTGGCGCCGTGCTGCCGATCTACGACGCGATCTATCAGCAGAACGCCATCCGCCACATCCTGGTGCGCCACGAACAGGCCGCCGTCCACGCCGCCGAGGGCTATGCGCGCAGCACCGGACGTGTCGGCGTGGTGCTGGTGACCAGCGGACCGGGAGCCACCAACGCCGTCACCGGGCTGCTCGACGCGCTGATGGACAGCATCCCCATCGTCTGCCTGACCGGGCAGGTGCCCACCCACCTGATCGGCAACGACGCCTTCCAGGAGGCCGACACCACCGGCATCACCCGTCCGGCGACCAAGCACAACTATCTGGTCAAGCGCGGCGGCGACCTGGCCCGCGTCGTCCACGAGGCATTCTACGTGGCCCGCAGCGGCCGGCCCGGCCCGGTGGTGGTCGATCTGCCGAAGGACATCCTGATCGGCCGCGCGCCCTACGTGGCTCCCGCCGCCGAGGCGCACCGCAGCTACCGCCCGCGCACCGCGCCCGACGCCGGGCAGATCGAGCGCGCTGTCGCTCTCCTGAAGGGGGCCAGGCGTCCGGTGATCTATACCGGCGGCGGCGTCATCAACTCGGGCGACGCGGCCACGGCGGCGTTGATCGCCTTCGCGCGCAAGACCGGATTCCCCGTCACCAGCACGCTGATGGGACTGGGCGCCTACCCGTCCAACGACCCGCAGTTCCTGGGCATGCTGGGGATGCACGGCACCTACGAGGCCAACCTTGTCATGCATGGCTGCGACGTGATGCTGAACGTCGGCGCGCGGTTCGACGACCGCGTGACCGGGCGGCTGAATGCGTTCAGCCCCGGCTCGAAGAAGATCCACATCGACATCGACCCGTCCAGCATCAACAAGAACGTGGCCGTGGACGTGCCGGTGATCGGCGACGCCGGGCAGGCGCTGGCCGCACTCAGCGCTGCCTGGGATGCCGACCCACAGGAGCACGACCGCGTGGCGCTGGCGACGTGGTGGCGCCAGATCGACACCTGGCGCGGCCTGCAATGCCTGGGCTTCACCCAGGATATGACCCCTGGCGCCATCATCCGCCCACAGCACGCGGTGCAGCGGCTGTACGACCTGACCCGCGAACACGCGGAGCGGACCGGGCAGGAGACCTACATCAGCACCGAGGTCGGCCAGCACCAGATGTGGGCGGCGCAGTATTTCCGCTTCGACCGGCCCAACCGCTGGATGACCAGCGGCGGCCTCGGCACCATGGGCTATGGCCTGCCGGCGGCGATGGGCACGCAGATCGCCCATCCCGACGCGCTGTGCATCGACATCGCCGGCGAGGCCAGCATCCTGATGAACATCCAGGAGATGGCGACGCTGGCGCAGTATCGCCTGCCGGTGAAGGTGTTCATCCTGAACAACCAGTACATGGGCATGGTGCGCCAGTGGCAGGAACTGCTGCATGGCAGCCGTTACTCCGAAAGCTACAGCGAGGCGCTGCCCGATTTCGTGAAGCTCGCGGACAGCTTCCACGGCGTCGGCCTGCGCGCCACCAGCGTCGACCAGTTGGACGACGTGATCCGCGAGATGATCGCCTGTCCCAAGGCGGTGATCGTCGATGTGGCGGTGTCGCAGAAGGAGAACGTGTTCCCGATGATCCCGAGCGGTGCCGCGCATAACGAGATGCTGCTGGGGCCGGAGCAGGAGAGCCAGGCGCGCGGCATCACCGACGAGGGGCTGGTGCTGGTCTAGCGGCGCTCCGGTCCTAGCCTGCCTCCCTCTTTCAGCATCGCATCGAAACCATGGCCGTGGACACCACCCAGCGTTCGGCGACGATATCGGTCATCGTCGAGAACGAGGCCGGCGTGCTGGCGCGCGTCATCGGCCTGTTCTCCGGACGCGGCTACAACATCGACAGCTTGACCGTGGCGCCGGTCGAGGACACCCGCCACCGCAGCCGCATCAACATCGTCACCTCGGGCACCGAAATGATCATCGAGCAGATCAAGGCGCAGCTCGACCGCCTGGTGCCGGTGCATCGGGTCGCGGATTTGTCGCAGGAGGGCGCGTTCCTGGCGCGCGAGATGGCGCTCATCAAGGTGGTGACGACGGCCGGCGATGGCCGCGCCGAGGCGCTGCGCCTAGCCGACGCCTTCCGCGCCCGCGTGGTGGACGCGACCGTCGCCAGCTTCGTGTTCGAGATGACCGGCAGCAGCGAGAAGCTGGATGCCTTCCTCGACCTGATGCGCCCGCTCGGCTTGGCCGAGGTGTCGCGCACCGGGGTTGCGGCGATTGCGCGGGGAACGCGGGTAATCTAGGCGTGGCCGCCGGCGAGCCGTTCCGGCTGGTGTACCGCAGCTTTGCGCGGGTAGAGTTCGATCCGGTCAAGAACGTCAGGGTATCTCTCGAACGCGGTTTTGGATTGGACTTCGTTTCATTGTTGTTTCCGGGCTTTGTGCTCGAAAGCCCGGATCTTCGGCGCTATAATGAGCTAAGATATCGTGTCATTGGCGATGTCCGAGGCGAGATCTTGACGGCTGTGTACACGGTCAGGGCCGAGAATACCTGCCGGTTGATCACGGCATGGCGTGGTGGAACCGCTGAAAGGAGATTGTGGGATGGCCGCAAAATCTGAGACATACGTGGCTGTTGACCTCACCGATCCGAACCGGGGATATTTCAACCGCGAACGTTTCGACAACCCGCTCCCAGAAGACGAGGATGATAAGCGGCCGGAAATCGATGAGGCTACCATCGCCGCGACCCTGGCGGAATTTGCCGAACTCCGCCGCCGCAAGGCCCTGAAGCGAGCGTGAACGGCCAATCCGGCCGCGCTGAACATTGAAGGAACCGACTTGATGCGCGTTTATTACGACCGTGATGCCGACGTGAACCTGATCCGCGGCAAGAAGGTCGCGATCATCGGCTTCGGCAGCCAGGGCCATGCCCACGCCAACAACCTCAAGGACAGCGGCCAGACCGAGCTGGTGATCGGCCTGCGTCCGGGCAGCGCCGGCATCGCCAAGGCCGAGGCCGCCGGCCATCGCGTGCTGCCGCCGGGCGAGGCGGCGGCCTGGGCCGACGTGGTGATGATCCTGACGCCGGACGAGTTGCAGGGCGACCTGTATCGCGACAGCCTGGTGGGCAACCTGCGCCCCGGCACCGCGATCGCCTTCGCGCACGGCCTCAACGTGCATTTCAACCTGATCGATCCGCGCCCCGACCTCGACGTGTTCATGATCGCGCCGAAAGGCCCCGGCCACACCGTGCGCAGCGAGTACCAGCGTGGCGGCGGCGTGCCCTGCCTGGTCGCGGTGGCGCAGGACCCGTCCGGCAACGCGCTGGAGATCGCGCTGTCCTACGCCAGCGCCATTGGCGGCGGGCGTGCCGGGATCATTGAGACGACGTTCAAGGAAGAATGCGAGACCGACCTGTTCGGCGAACAGGCGGTGCTGTGCGGCGGCCTGGTCGAACTCATCAAGGCCGGCTACGAGACGCTGACCGAGGCCGGCTACGCGCCCGAGATGGCCTATTTCGAGTGCCTGCACGAGGTGAAGCTGATTGTCGACCTGATCTACGAGGGCGGCATCTCGAACATGAACTACTCGATCAGCAACACCGCCGAGTATGGCGAGTACGTCACCGGCCCGCGCATCATCACCGCCGAGACCAAGGCGGAGATGAAGCGGGTGCTCGACGACATCCAGACTGGGAAGTTCACCCGCGACTGGATGCTGGAGAACAAGGTCAACCAGTCCAGCTTCAAGGCCACCCGCCGTCGCAACGCGGCACATCCGATCGAGGAAGTGGGCGAGCGGCTGCGCGCCATGATGCCGTGGATCGCCAAGACCAAGATGGTGGACAAGGCGCGCAACTGAGGCGCTTCCAGCGGTTTAAGGCAACATGCGAGCCGCATCGTTCTGCCTGAGCCTGCTGCTGTCGACCGCCGCTGTGGCCCAACCGATACGGACCGGCGCGGCGGCATTCGAGGACTGGCGCGGCGACGCGCCGGGCGTGGCGCGGCTGATCCGCCCGGACGACCTGCCGGCGCCATACGCCAGCCGCTCCGCCAGCAACGCGCCGAGCGTGGTCGACCAGCCGGGCGGCGCGCGGTTGCAGGTGCCGGCGGGTTTCACCGTGACCCGCCTCGTAGGTGGCCTGGAGAATCCGCGCCAGATCCGGGTGGCGCCGAACGGCGACGTGTTCGTGGCGGAGACCGGGGCGGGCCGGGTCCGCATCCTGCGCGCCGCCGACGGCTCGGTCACGCCGCAGCGCAACGTGGTGTTCGCGCGCGGCCTCGACGGGCCGTTCGGCATTGCCTTCTATCCGCCTGGACCCGATCCGCATTGGGTCTATATCGCCGAGAACAACGCCGTGCGCCGTTATCCGTACCGTGCCGGCGCACTGGCGCCGACCGGCCCGGCGGAGGTCGTGATACCGCGCCTGATCGCCAGCGAGGGCGGGCACTCGACCCGCGACATCGCGTTCTCGCCGGATGGCGCGCGGCTGTACGTCTCGGTCGGCTCGCAATCCAACGTGGCCACCGACCTGCGTGGGCCGCCGCCGCCGGGGTTGGCGCTTGGGGCAGGCTGGAACGACGAGACCGGGCGCGCGGACGTGCTGTCGTTCGACCCGCAGGGCCATGATGCGCGCGCCTTCGCCACCGGCATCCGCAACTGCGTCAGCCTCGCCATCCAGCCCGGCTCCGGCCAACCGTGGTGCGTCACCAACGAGCGTGACGGGCTGGGCGACAACCTGCCGCCCGACTACGTGACGCATGTGCAGGCGGGCGCGTTCTATGGCTGGCCGTGGTACTACATAGGCGACCACCACGATCCCCGGTTGGCGAACGCGCGGCCCGACCTGTCCGGCCACGTCACCGTCCCGGACGTGCTGCTGGCGCCGCACTCGGCGCCGCTGGGCATAGCGTTCTACACCGGCACGGCATTCCCGGCGCAATATCGCGGCGATGCCTTCGTGGCGCTGCACGGCTCGTGGAACCGCGCGCGGCGCACCGGCTACAAGGTGGTCCGGGTGCGCCTGCAAGACGGCAAGCCGACCGGCGTGTACGAGGACTTCCTGACCGGCTTCGTGATCGACAACGACAACGTGTGGGGCCGCCCGGTCGGCGTGGCGGTGGCGCATGACGGCGCGTTGCTGGTGACCGACGACGGCGGCAACTGCGTCTGGCGCATAGCAGCCGCCAACCCCTGACTGGCTATTGCCCGCCGTGCGGCGCAAGGCTACAGCCGGGTCATGGTCCTGAACGCGCGGCGCCTGCTTCGACTTATCCGCCCCTGAGCGCATTCGCGCGTCGGACAGACGCGCACCCGTTCAGGGGGACAGGCCGACCGAAGCCAGCCCGCCACCCGCACCAGGAATTGACCCATGCCCATCAACCACCCCAGCTTCGGCGCGATGGCCGACGACCGCGTCGTCATCTTCGACACCACCTTGCGCGACGGCGAGCAGTCGCCCGGCTTCTCGATGAACCTCGACGAAAAGCTGCGCATGGCGCACGCGCTGACCGAACTGGGCGTCGACGTGATCGAGGCGGGTTTCCCGATCGCCTCGCCCGGCGACTTCGAGAGCGTGCGGCTGATTGCCGAGCGGGTGCGCGGCCCGGTCATCGCCGGCCTGGCGCGGGGCGCGCGGGGCGACATCCTGCGCGCCGCCGAGGCGGTGCGCGACGCCGCGCGGCCGCGCATCCACACCTTCCTCAGCACCAGTCCGCTGCACATGAAGTACCAGTTGCGCATGGAGCCGGATGCCGTGCTGGCGCTGGTCGGCGAGACGGTGACGCTGGCGCGCAACCATACCGACGACGTGGAATGGTCGGCGATGGACGCCACCCGCAGCGACATCGATTTCCTGTGCCGCTGCGTGGAGGCGGCGATCCGCGCCGGCGCCACCACCATCAACATCCCGGACACCGTGGGCTATGCGGTGCCGGCCGACATGACCCGCATCTTCAACGCCTTGCGCGAGCGGGTTCCAGGTGCGGACCAGGTGATCCTCTCCACCCACAACCACAACGACCTCGGCTTAGCGGTTGCCAACACCTTGGCCGCCATTGGCGCCGGGGCGCGTCAGGTCGAGTGCACCATCAACGGCATCGGCGAGCGCGCCGGCAACGCCGCGCTGGAGGAGGTGGCGATGGCGGTGCGCGCCCGCGCCGATGCGGTCGGCGTCCACACCGGCATCGTCACCCAGCACATCCTGCGCACCTCGCGCCTGCTGGCCGCCATCACCGGCTTCGACGTGCAGCCGAACAAGGCCATCGTCGGGCGCAACGCCTTCGCCCATGAGAGCGGCATCCATCAGGACGGCGTGCTGAAACATGCCGAGACCTACGAGATCATGACGCCGGAGAGTGTCGGCTGGCAGCGCAGCAACCTGGTCATGGGCAAGCATTCCGGCCGCGCCGCCTTCCGCGACAAGCTGCGCACGCTGGGTTACGGCGAGCTGGGCGACAACCAGCTCAACGACGCCTTCCGCCGGTTCAAGGACCTGGCCGACCGCAAGAAGGTTGTGTACGACGACGATATCTCCGCCCTGGTCGACGACGAGGTGATGCGCGACCACGACCGCATCCGCCTGGTCTCGCTCGATTTGCGCACCGGCACGAAGCAGCCGCCCGCCGCCACCATGGAGCTGGAGGTGGACGGGGTGACAACCTCCGCCGCTGCCGGTGGCGACGGCCCGATCGACGCCACTTTCAACGCCATCCGCGTCATCTTCGCCCATGACGCGGTGCTGAAGCTGTATTCGGTCGGCGCGGTCACCGACGGCACCGACGCGCAGGCGCGGGTCACGGTGCGGCTGGAGGAGGACGGCAAGATGGTGGACGGGCAGGGGTCCGACCCCGACACAATCGTGGCGTCCGCCCGCGCCTACATCCACGCACTCAACAAGCTGCTGGTGAAGCGCGCCCGCACCGCCCCGATGGCGTTCGGCATGTAGCTACGCCGTCGCCACCGCGCCGCCGGCTGGATCGCGCGCGGCCTTGCGCCGACCCAGCCGGCGACCGGCAGCAATCGACGGCCGCTCGACGAACACGTGCAGGAGGGTGGCGATACCCAGGACGCTTGCGAGCGTGAGCGCCAGCGCGGGCACATAGCCCAGCCCCACGCCCATCATCAGCCATTTTAGCATCGCGTAGCCGACCAGCGAATGCACCAGGTACAGCGGGTAGCTGATGCGGGCGAGCCAGCGCGTCACCAGCGTGCCGCCGATATGCCGGCGCAGGCTGTAGGCGAGGGCGAACAGGGCGAGCGCCTTGAGGTAGTTCGGCAACACCGTCGCGATCTCGACCGGGTCGCGCGTGAGCCGGAACCCCAGCGCCACCAGCGCCAGCGTGGCCACGGTCAGGCCAGCCAGCCGGGCGGTGCCCAGGCGGCCCCGCCCGTGCAGGTGGAACAGGGTGCCGACCAGCATGAACGGCACGTACTGGAGATCGAGCGAGATGCCGCGCGTCAGCATCTCCCAGCGTTCCCCGGGCGCCACGGCAAGTCCCCACGGGACGGTGGCGCACAACAACGCCGCCATGACGCCGGCCCCAAGCACGCAGCGTCCCGGACGGCGGGCGATGGCGGCGTGCGCCAGGGCGAACAGCAGGTAGAACTTCAGCTCGATCGTGAGCGTCCAGTTCACCAGGTCGAAGGTCGGCACGCCAAGGAGGTTGTGCACGAGCAACGCGTTGGCCAGCAATGCGACCGGCCGCTCGGTGAACGGGACCGACCAGTAATGCGCCGACAGCCAGGTGGCGATGAGTTCTACCGCCATGGCGGCGAGGTAGCAGGGCCAGATGCGCAACGCCCGCGCCGCGAGGAAACTGGCCGGCGAGTGGTGGGTGAAGGCGTTCGGGATGACGAAGCCGCTGATGAGGAAGAACAGGCCGACGCCGAACACGCCCGGATTGAACGGCCACGCCTGCGCCATCAGCGCCAGCGCGTGCGTGGCGCCGTCTTGCGCCGGCGAGAAGGTGACACTGGCGACCAGCGGCCGGGCGACCCAATAGATGCCGGTGTAATGGTTCACCACGACCAGCAGCGCCGCGATGCCCCGGAGCTGGTCGGCGAAGATCGCCCGTGTCGTGGTTGCCGGGACCACCGCCATGCCCGCCCTCCCTCACCAGGCAATCGGCGCCTGGCTCACGCTGGGCTCATAGCGGGGACACCCTGTCGCTGTCGATGCCGGCTGGAACGACGCGGCATTTTTTGCGGAGTAGGCCCGAGGCGGCACGGTGCCTCGGGCCTTCCCTCACGTCACAAGATCACTGCCCAGGGATCAGTGTCCGGTGGCGGCGCCGCCGACAGCGCCCACGCCGCCGCCGACCAGTGCGCCGGTGCCCGCGCCAACGCCGGTGATCGCCCCGAGCCCGGCGCCGGCGCCGGCGCCGAGCAGGCCGCCGGTGACGCCGCGTGTCAGCGGGCTGCGGCCGCAGGCGGACAGGCCGGCGGCGGCACTTGCCAGCGAGACGCAGATGACGAGGGCACGGAACGCGGGATGCTTGGACATGACATTCTCCCTTTGGTTGTTCGATGTAACCAGAACGCGCCGCAGGCGGAAAAGTCGTGGCGATCTCATGGCAAAACTGGGCCGCCGCGTCGCCGCGAGACACAGTGGCGCGATCTGTTTCGCCCTTCGCGCCCCGGAGGCCCTTGCCGCAGCGTAACCTTCGGCCTAATGGCAGCCACTTCCCGTCACTCGGCTCACTCGGCCGTTACCCCCCGAAGGTTGCGCTATGTTCCAACGATTGCTCGGCCTGATGTCGGCCGATATGGCGATCGACCTCGGCACCGCCAACACGCTGGTCTATGTCAAGGGACGCGGCATCGTGCTGGACGAGCCGAGCGTGGTGGCGATCGCCGACGTGCGCGGCAAGAAGCAGGTGCTGGCGGTCGGCGAGGAGGCCAAGCTGATGCTCGGCCGCACGCCCGGCAACATCCAGGCGATCCGCCCGCTGCGCGACGGCGTCATCGCCGATTTCGAGGTGGCGGAGGAGATGATCAAGCATTTCATCCGCAAGGTTCACAACCGTCGCGGCTTTGCCAGCCCGCTCATCATCGTCTGTGTGCCCAGCGGCTCCACCGCCGTCGAGCGCCGCGCCATCCAGGAGAGCGCCGAGAGCGCCGGCGCCCGCCGCGTGCTGTTGATCGAGGAGCCGATGGCCGCGGCGATCGGCGCCGGCCTGCCGGTGACCGAACCCTCCGGCAGCCTGGTGGTGGACATCGGCGGCGGCACCACCGAGGTCGCGGTGATCTCGCTCGGCGGCATCGTCTATTCGCGCAGCGTGCGCGTCGGCGGCGACAAGATGGACGAGGCGATCATCAGCTACGTCCGCCGCAACTACAACCTGCTGATCGGCGAGAGTTCGGCCGAGCGGATCAAGCTCGACATCGGCGCCGCCACCGTGCCGTACGACGGCAGCGACGGCCCGTACCGCGAGGTGAAGGGCCGCGACCTGATGAACGGGGTGCCGCGCGAGGTGCTGGTCGGGCAGCGCCAGATCGCCGAGAGCCTGGCCGAGCCGGTGACGGCCATCGTGGAGGCGGTGAAGGTGGCGCTGGAGAACACGCCACCGGAACTCGCCGCCGACATCGTCGACAAGGGCATCGTGCTGACCGGCGGCGGCGCGCTGCTGCACCGGCTGGACCAGGTGCTGCGCGATGCCACCGGGCTGCCGGTGGTGGTGGCCGAGGATGCGCTGCAATGCGTGGCCCTGGGCACCGGGCGGGCGCTCGAAGAACTCAAACGGTTGCGCAACGTGCTCACTTCGATGTACTGATACGGCCTGCAATGCGTTAGGATTGCGGTATGATCCGGCTCTCGATCCCGCTGCGCCAATCGCTCGCCAAGCTGACGTTGCCGGTGCTGATCGCCGCCGCGTTCATGTTGATGCTGGTGGGCAAGGCCGACGCGCCGCTGGCGGAGCGGACGCGCATGGCGTTGGCGGATGCCTTGGCGCCGATCTACAGCCTGCTGGCCGAGCCGATAGTGCAGGCCCATGCCCTGCTGGACAACGTCCACGAGGTGTTCAGCCTGACCAGCGACAACGCCCGGCTGCGCGCGGAGAACGAGACGCTGCGCCGCTGGCAGGCGGTGGCGCTGGCGCTGGACAGCGAGAACGCCACGCTGAAGGCCAATTTGCACTGGCTGCCGGAACCGACCCCCAGCTACGTCACCGCGCGCGCCGTGGCCGATGCCGGCGGCGTCTATGCCCGCGCCGTGCTGCTGTCGGCCGGTCCCGGCCATGGCATCGTCAAGGGCCAGGTGGCGCTGGACGATCGCGGGCTGGTCGGGCGCGTGACCGAAGTGGGCACGCGCAGCGTGCGGGTGCTGCTGCTGACCGACATCAACAGCCGCATCCCGGTGACGCTGGAGGGCAGCCGCAGCCGCGCCATGATGACCGGCACCAACGGCCCGCGCCCACGGCTGATGTATTGGCCGGAGGGCGCGCAGCCGGCCGAGGGCGAACGTGTGGTGACCAGCGCCGAAGCCGACCTGTTCCCGCCCGGCCTGCCGGTCGGCGTGGTGCACTACGCCAGCAACAACGTGCCGGAGGTGGAGCCGTTCGCCCGGCTGGACCGGCTCGAGGTGGTGCGGCTGTTCGACTACGGCCTGCGCGGAGTCCTGCCGCCGGAAGCATCCATCGTACGCGCGCCCGGCTCGGCCATGCCGTCGCCGGGCGGCACGCGCGTGCGGGCCTTGTCGGTCCCGCCCGTGCCGGCACCCGGCCCGGCGCCGCTGGCCATGAACATTTCGGGCACATTGCGTGGCAGCCGGTGACGGCATGGGCGGCTGACCGGATGGACGAGCGCCTCCCTGGAATCCGTCCACGCCCCAGCCTGGTCCGCCGCCTCGACATGGTGGCGCGGCGAGCCTTCCCGGCGGTGACCACGCTGCTGCTGTTGCTGGCCGCCTCCGCTCCGCTCGGCATTCCAGGACAGGCGGAGTTGCAGGCCTCGGTGGCACTGGCCTGCGTGTTCTTCTGGTCGCTGTTCCGCCCGGCCTCGATGCCGCCCGTGACGGTGTTTCTGGTGGGCGCCACGGCCGACCTGCTTGGCTTCGCGCCGCTCGGCACCGGCGTGCTGACTCTGCTGCTGGCGCACGGGTTCGCCGTGGGCCGCCGGCGTTTCCTGGTGCGACAGGGCTTCCTGGTGGTGTGGCTCGCCTTCGTCGCCGTGTCGGCCGCGGCGGCGGCGCTGCAATGGGCACTGGCCTCGCTGTTGTCGCTGCAAATCTTCCCGGT
>JAYTQW010000074.1:0-5666 GCA_043746535.1 Rhodospirillales bacterium | reverse complement strand
TGATGGTGCCGGCCCGTGCCGTTGCGGACAGCAAGCCCGTGGCGATGACCGCGGCCGCAGCCAACCGATGGATCGGTCGCATGATCTGCCTCCCTGTTTACACGCGGCTGACGCCACCGTTGCCGCGATCATGCCCGTGCCCCGCTGGACTGTCCTCCCGGTTCCTGCGAAAAACATCCAGCATCCTAAGGTCACGGTGGAAATGGAGCGATTGGCGATCAGCAATGGCGGATGATCCGTTCCACGTGCCGCCGCATCTGTTCGGGGCAGGCCATCGCAAGGAGGTGATGGCCATGCCGGCGCCGCACGCGCACAGTCAGGTCGAACTGAATTTCGTGCTCACCGGCAGTTTCGCCTACCTGTTCGGCGGCCAGACGGTGCAGGTCAATGCGGGCGATTTCGTGTTCTTCTGGGGCGCCATCCCGCATCGGACAGTGGCGGTGGCCGAGCCGGGCGAGCATGGGCCCACCAGCTTTGTCTGCATCTACGTGCCCATCGACCGCTTCCTATCGCTGCCGTTGCAGGCGCGGCTCACCGCGGCGGTGCTGGGCGGGGCACTGGTGGCGGCGGGGCCGGCGCGGCCATTCGACCCGGAGCAGGTGCAGCGGATGCACGCCGAGTTGGTCGGCCCCGACCCCAGGCTAGTGGCGCTCGACCGCGCCGAGTTGGAACACATGCTGCGCCGCGTCGACCTGACCGGCTGGCGCGACCTGCTGGGCCGCACCGGCGACTCGCCGCCGTTGCCGGGTGCGGCCCATGCCAAGGCCATCGCCATGGCCCGGTTCATGTCCGAACACGCCACCGAACCGCTGACCGTGGCCGAGGTGGCGGGCCACGCGCGGCTGCATCCGAACTACGCCATGACCGTGTTCCGCTCGGCGGTGGGCATGACCATCGGCGGCTATCTGCTGCGCCAGCGGCTGCATCTGGCGCAGACGCTGCTGGCGACCACGCGCGACGATGTCGCCTCGGTCGCGTTCGCCTGCGGCTTCGGCTCGCTGTCACGCTTTCATGCGGCGTTCACGCGCCATTTCGAGACCTCGCCGGGACGCTTCCGCAATGCAATCGTGGCGGCGGCATGACGGAGATGCCCGCTGGTGCAAACCAAAGGCTGCCGTTACATTGGATGGATGAGCAAATTGCAGCGCCGGCGCATCCTGACCTGTCTGTTGACGGGGATCACAGTCCTCCTTGGAGCCGGAACCGCATCGGCGGAGTTCCTGAGCGGCAACGATCTTTACGGTTATTGTACATCCGATAAGACCGACTACGTTTCGGCAACGGGTTGCATCGGCTACGTGGCGGGAGTGGCCGACGTGCTTGGGCACAATCCGGTCAATGGTTTCCACGCCTGCATGCCGCTCAGCGTCTCCCGTGCCCGCGCGAAGGACGCGGCGCTGGCGTTCCTGATCGCGCACCCGGAGCAGCGCGAGCGCGGCGCGGACGGCTTGGTCGCCGAGGCGCTGTCGCACGAGTTCCCATGCAAGTGACGGCGCCCCCACCCGCCGGTGAGCAGTCGTCGCCCATCTGAGTCTATCGGCGAACCATCCTGGGGCCGGCTGCCAACCCGCCCGAGCTTTGCCAGGTCAAGGCCGGCCTGCCGGCGCCGCTCCGAGCGACAGGCCCGAGGCTCAGCCGGTAGCCGTGCGACGCGCTGACCAGCAAGCGCGGCGAGGCGGCGTCCGGCTCGATCTTGCGGCGTAGCCGGTAGATGTGGGTCTCGACGGTGTGGGTCGATGCCTGGGCGCTGTAGCCCCAGATTTCACGCAGCAACGTCTGCCGCGCCACCAGGGCGCCGTCCGCCCGGTAGAGAAACTTCAACAACGCCGCCTCCTTCTCGGTCAGCCGCACCGGAGGGCCGCCGGCCTGCTGCATGGTCTTGCTGGACGGGCGGAACAGGAACGGGCCGATCACCAGTTCGGCGAAATCGCTGGCCTCGGACGCACGGATCTGGGCACGCAGCCGGGCCACCAGTTCGGAGACGCGGAACGGCTTGACCACGTAGTCATTGGCGCCGGCCTCCAGGCCGCGCACGATGTCGGCCTCGCGCCCGGCGCCGCTCAGCATGATGATGGGCGCCGCCAGCCCGCCCCGCCGCAACCGGGCGCACAGGTCGCGGCCGTCGCCATCGGGCATGTTGACATCCAGGATCACGGCATCGAAATGCCGCAGCCGCGCCAGCATGGAAGCCGCCTGCGCATTGGTCGAAGCCTGCGTCACAGTGCAATCGAACGTGTCGGCAAGCTGGCTGGCCAGTGCCGGGCGCAACAGGTCATCGTCCTCGGCCAGGAGGATTTGCCGATTATGAGCCATGCACGATCTCCACACGCCGATTAGCGTCGTAGTGACCTTGGCCACTTGGCGCGGCGGAGATCGTTTCTACAAGTGCTATCGCAGGGCCGAACGTCAAAACATAACAAATGACGAATATTTACCGACAGTATAACGTGATGGCTGATGCTGCTGCAGGGAATCGAACCCTGGACCTCTCCCTTACCAAGGGAGTGCTCTACCGCTGAGCTACAGCAGCGTGGCCGCATCGCCGGCGGCATGACGCGATGGGCCGCTTTCTAGGGGTGCGGGCGGCGCGCGGCAACCCCCATTTGTCGCCACGGCCATGATCGCGCTAGGACTGCCGCCCGCGCCGAGGACGGCAAGGAGGGATCGTGGACGGCCCATCAGACGACAGACCGGCTGACCGCCCATCGAACCCGGCCACAACGCAGGCAGCCGAAGCCGCTCGCGTCGCGCGGCAGGCCCGCGAGGCGGAGGCATTGCGCGCCAACCTGCGCCGCCGCAAGCAGGGCGCGCGCGCCGCCACGCCGCCCGATCCCGACACCGACACCGACACCGCCCCCGGCAAGGACCGCCCAGCATGACCGTGATGTCCGACCGTTGGATTCGCCGCATGGCCACCGAGCACGCCATGATCGAGCCGTTCACCGAAAGCCAGCGCGCCCAGGGCGTCATCAGCTACGGCCTGTCCAGCTACGGCTACGACGCCCGCGTGGCCGACGAGTTCAAGGTGTTCACCAATGTCGACAGCGCCATCGTCGACCCTAAGGCGTTCGCGCCGGAGAGCTTCGTCGACCGCCAGGGGCCGGTGTGCATCATCCCGCCGAACAGTTTCGTGCTCGCCCACACGGTCGAGTATTTCCGCATCCCGCGCGATATCCTGGTGATCTGCCTGGGCAAGTCGACCTATGCCCGCTGCGGCATCATCGTCAACGTGACGCCGCTGGAGCCGGAGTGGGAGGGCCAGGTCACCATCGAGATCAGCAACACGACACCGTTGCCGGCCAAGATCCATGCGTTCGAGGGCATCTGCCAGTTCCTGTTCCTGTCCGGCAACGAACCCTGCGAGACCAGCTATGCCGACCGCGCCGGCAAATACATGCGCCAGCGCGGCGTGGCCCTGCCCCGGCTCGCCTAGACCGGCCCTAATCTCGCATAAGCCCTTTCTCGGCTCGGCCGGGACTGTGTAGAAGGCGTCATGGACAAGATACGCATACGCGGCGGCCGGCCCCTCTCCGGCGAAATCCTCATCGGCGGCGCCAAGAACGCGGGCTTGCCGCTGATGGTGGCGGGCATGTTGACCGACCAGCGGCTGGTGCTGGCCAACGTGCCGCAACTGGCCGACATCCAGACCATGGCGACGCTGATCGCCCAGCACGGGGTCGCCGTCGATCAGGTCGGCAACGACGGCCGCACGCTCTCGATCGGCGGCCCGATCGCCAACAACGAGGCGCCGTACGACATCGTCCGCCGGATGCGCGCCTCCGTCCTGGTGCTCGGCCCGCTGGTGGCGCGCTGCGGCGAGGCGCGGGTGTCGCTGCCGGGCGGCTGCAACATCGGCACCCGCCCGGTCGACCTGCACCTGCGCGGGCTGGAGGCGCTGGGCGCCACCATCGTGCTCGACGCCGGCTACATCCACGCCAGCGCCCCGAACGGGTTGCAGGGCGCGTCGTACGTCATGCCGTTCCCCAGCGTCGGCGCCACCGAGAACCTGATGATGGCGGCCAGCCTGGCGCGTGGCCAGACCGTGCTGGCCAACGCGGCGCGCGAGCCGGAAATCTCCGACCTCGCCAACTGCCTGGTGGCGATGGGTGCCCGCATCACCGGCATCGGCACCGACCGGCTGACCATCGAGGGTGTCGACCGCCTGCACGGCGCCGAGCACAGCATCATCCCCGACCGCATCGAGACCGGCACCTATGCCTGCGCCGCCGCCATCACCGGCGGCCACGTCCACCTGCGCCACGCCCGGCTCGACCATCTCGGCGCGCTGGTGCGCACGCTGTTCGAGTGCGGCGTCGAGGTCACCGAACAGGATGGCGGCCTCACCGTCAGCCGCCGCAACGGCCTGCATGGCGCGGACGTGATGACCGAGCCGTATCCGGGCTTCCCCACCGACATGCAGGCGCAGTTCATGGTGCTGATGGCTGTGGCCGAGGGCGCCTCGATGATCACCGAGACCATCTTCGAGAACCGCTTCATGCACGCGCCGGAGCTCAACCGGATGGGTGCCCGGATCAACGTCCACGGCGCCTCGGCCATCGTGCGCGGCGTGCCCGGCCTGTCGGGCGCCCCGGTGATGGCGAGCGACCTGCGCGCCTCCGCCTCGCTGGTGCTGGCCGGGCTGGCCGCCAGCGGCACCACCGAGGTCAGCCGCGTGTACCATCTCGACCGTGGCTATGAGGCGGTGGAGCAGAAGCTGGCGGCGTGCGGCGCGGACATCGAGCGGGTGCCGGGCCGAGCATGACTGAGGCCCCGCTGATCCTGGCGCTGCCGAAAGGCCGTATCCTGGCCGAGTGCGGGCCGTTGCTGGCCCGTGCCGGCATCCACCCCGCGCCCGACTACCTGGACGACGACAGCCGGCGGCTGCGCTTCCCGACCGATGACGCGATGCTGGACGTGGTACGGGTGCGCCCGTTCGACGTGGCGACGTTCGTGGCGTTCGGCGCGGCGCAGCTCGGCATCTGCGGCAACGACGTGCTGATGGAGTTCGACTACCCGGAGATCTACGCGCCGCTCGACCTCGGCATCGGCGCCTGCCGCGTCTCGGTGGCCGAACCGGCAGACGGCGCCGGCGACGACGACCCGCGCCACTGGTCGCGCGTGCGGGTAGCGACCAAATACCCCAACATCGCCCGCCGCCACTATGCCGCGCGCGGCGTGCAGGCGGAGGTGGTGCATCTGAACGGGGCGATGGAACTGGCGCCGGTCCTGGGCCTGGCACGGCTGATCGTCGATCTGGTCGCCACCGGCTCCACCCTGCGCGCCAACGGGCTGGTCGAGACCGAGGTGATCGCGCGCGTCACCAGCCGGCTGATTGTCAACCGCACCGCGTTGAAGACGCAGCCGGAGCTGGTCGGCGGCTGGATTTCCCGGTTCCGGGCGGCGATGACCGAGCTGGCGCAGGCGGCCTGAACGATGCAGCGGCTGAACTCCAGCGACGCTACCTTCGATGCTGATTTCACGGCACTTCTGGACTCCGCGCGGGAGACCACGGCGGCGGTCGGCGAGGTCGTCGCCGGCATCATCGCCGAGTTGCGCGCGGGTGGCGACACGGCGCTTTGCGCCGCGACCTTGCGGTTCGACCGGCTCGACCTCGCGCCCGACCGCCTGCGCCTGACCGCCGCCGAGATCGACGCGGCAGTGGCGGA
>JAYTQW010000073.1:0-11483 GCA_043746535.1 Rhodospirillales bacterium | reverse complement strand
TCGGCCTTGATCGGCGCCGGGTCGAGCCGGACCAAGAACGAGCGCACCGCGCTCTGCATTGCCGCCATGGTCGCAAGCTCGTGCAGGCGCATGTCGCGCAGCGCGTCGGCGATGGCGGCGGCGGGGGTGAGGTCGACGCGCCGCCCGGTGCCGAGCAGGGCCGCCAGCGCGTCGTCGTCGCCGGCCGAGAACTTCAGCGGGTTGTTGCCGCGTGCGCGGATCATGGTCTGCTCGATGCGGAACTCGCCCTTGATCGAGGCGCGGGCGATCAGCGCCTGCCGCAACCCGGCCACCACGGCGCGGAACGCCTCGCCCAGCGCCTGCATGGTCGCCAGCGGATCGACCGGGTGCGCGTCCTCCATCCCGGCGCCGCGCAGGAACGCGGCCAGCAGTTCACTACTCTCCGCCGCCGGTTGGGGTGGCGGCAGGACTGCGGCCGGCGCGGGCCGCGTGGCGGGTGGCGGGACCGGCGCCGCCGGAAGGTCGCCCGGCTCGTCGAACGGAGAGGTGGCCATCGGCGGCGTCCGCAACGGCCGAGTCGGTGCCGCGGGCGGTGGGGTGGCCGGCAACAGATCGCTCAGCCAATCGTCCTCGTCCGGCAGCAATGCCGCCGCCGGACGCGGCACGCTGAACGATTGCTCGCCGGGCGGGGCATGGTCGAATTGCGCGGCTGGCGGCGGTGCCGCCGGGCTGTCCAGGCCGAAATCCAGGTCGTCCGGCAGCATCCCCGAACGCCCCAGGCTTATGCTATGGCCTGGACTCATGTTGTCGGTCGAGCCGAACGCCGGATCGGCGAACCCGCCCTCGCCGATCGAGGGCACCGCATACGGGTCGGGCGGCTCCGAGCCAAACATGCGGTCGTCATCGAACGAGGCCGCGCCCGGCCCGCCACGGCCAGCGGGGGCGGCGTGCGGAGCCGGGCGCCACGCATCCGCCACCGCCTCGATCCGCACCTCCAGCTCGTAGCTGCCGAACCGCACCCGGTCGCCGTCGCGCAGGTCGCGCACCCGGTCGCGGCCGATCGCCTCCGCGTCATGGTTGAGAAAGGTGCCGTTGGTGCTGGTGTCGCGCACCTGCCAGCCGCCGTTGAAGAACTCCAGGACGCAATGCTTCTTCGAAAGCACGCGGTCGGGGTCCATCAGCGGCCAGTCCGTCTCCGACCCTCGCCCGATGCTGAGTTCGCCGCCGCCGACGCTGCGCGATTGCGGCGACACCGCATCCGGGCAGCGCAGCATGTTGAGCACCAGGGTCATCAGCCGATCAGCACCGTGGGCAGGCCCAGCACGATGGTGCCGCCATGGCCGCACGGATCGCCCATCCGTGCGGCCGGCATCCCACCCACCAGCACGGTCGGCGACCCTATCGCGACCGCGTCCGGCGGCCCCACGCAGACTGCCATGTCGCCGGCGCGCGCCTGCGGCAACATGCCGGTCAACACGGTGAAGCAGCCGAGCATGATCGGGCCGCCGACATGCGGCACCAGCACCGTCAGCATCGGGCAGACATGCATGTCGGTCATCCGCGCCGCCGGCTGTCCCATCTCAAGTGGCCCCTGTCATCTACGCAGCCTCTGGCGGAATGCGCCCGGTGGCACCGGCGGCGATCGCACGCGCGCTGTCGACGAACCGCGCCAGCCGCTCCGCCTGCCGGCCCGGGCGCACGCGCACGCTGGCCAGCGCCACCGCCCCGGCCACGGCGGTCCCGGCCAGATGCGGCGCCGGCGGCACCGCTACCTGGCCCAGCGGTGACATCGAGTCGCCGCACCAGAACGCCGCCACCGCCGACCAGGCCTCCGGCGTGCCGAACCCGCTGTCCTGCGCGTGGGCGAACGCGGCGCGGCGGTTCTCGTCGCTGGTACGCCGCACCCACTCCTCCGCCGCTGCCAGCGCCGCCGTATCCGGCTTCGGCAGATCGCCGGGCGCGGTGTGGCGCGCGCACATGCAGGACCACCAGACCGCCTCGCGCCGGGGCAGCGCGTGCGCCAGGAAGCGCGTCGCCTCCAGCAGGAAGCCGCCGCCCACCAGCGCCTCGATCACCTCATGCGCCGATTGCAGGCCGACCACGACGCCGGCGACCGCAGGCGGCGGCTCGATCCGCGCCAGCGACAGTTGCACGTCGACCGACGCCAGCTTATCGACCGTGGCGGTGTTCATCTGCGCGTTTCCATCGGCATGGGCATCAGTTCAGCATCATGATGCCGGCCTTCAGCATCAGCATGCCATCCCCGCTCAGCTTCGCCATGGCGGCCTTCATGTCGAGCATGGCGGCGCCCTCGATCTTCACCATCATGCCCTTCATCGCGATCCCGGACTGGTCGATCTTTATCGTGTTGGCGCCGACTTTCAGTTCGATCGAGGTCAACGCGCTCACCAAAACGCTGCCGGTCTTGCTGTCGAGCTTGATGTCCATCAGCGCGCTGTTGAAGATCCCGTCGGTCTTGGACTCGATCTTGTAGGATTTGTTGGCCGAATGGGCGATGGCGCCGGCGCTGGCCTCCACCGCGATGTCGCCCGCCTTCACCGTCAGCGCGTCGTTCTTGTCGGTGATCTCGGTGGCGCGGCCCTGGCCGATCTTGACCGACTGCGACTTGGTGATCTCCACAGTCTCGTCCGCCTTGACCTTCTTGATGCGGCAGTTGTCGACGGTGAGCAGTTGGTCGTGCTCGACCTCGATGGTCATGTCCTTCTCGGCGTGCAGGAACATCAGCTCGCTGCCGCTCTTGTCGTCGAACGACAATTCGGAGAAGTTGGCGGTGCCGCCGCCGAGGCTGGAACGGGTGCGCAGGCCGCTTTTGGTCTTGTTGTCGGGCAGCGCGAACACCGGCATCTGGTTGGCATTGTACAGGCAGCCGACCACGATCGGGCGGTCGGGATCGCCGTCGACGAATGCCACCGCCACCTCCGTGCCGACGCGCGGCAAATGCTGCCAGCCCCAGGTGTTGCCGCTCCACGGCTGCATCATCCGTACCCAGATGGTGGCGTCGGCGGTCATGTCCTGCCGGTGGTCCCAGTACAGGCAGATCTTGATGCGCCCGTACTGATCGGTGTGGATCTCCTCGCCGGACGGGCCGACCGTGATTGCCGAGTAGATGCCGGCCATCTGCGGCCGCGAAACCGAGTGCTGCGGCCGCCACACCGTGGCGCTGGGGAACGCCTCGATGGTGTTGGCGTAGCGCCAGCCGGCGGCGACGCGCGAGCCGGCCATCGACTGGTCCGCCGCCGCCTCGTGCGTCACGCGCCGCACCACGAACTCCATCGCATCGGCGCCGCTGGTGGGGTCGCTGGCCAGCTTGACCTTGAGCGCTGGCGCCATCGCAGGATTGCTGCCCTGGCCGTCATACAGCGTTCCCACCGCCTCCGCCGCCTCCTGCCGCATGCGGGCACGGGCCTGCGCCTCGCTGCCCTTGGCGGTCAGCGCCGGCCAGGAGGACACGTCGCGGCTGGCGGCACCCGAGGTCTTCAGCAGGGTGGCCTGGCTCTCGTCCACCGGCGTGGCCGGAACCAGCGGATCGTAGTCCCGCAACTGGATCTTGCCATGGGCGGTGGCGGCCTGCGCGCCCCACGTCGTCAGCACGTCGAGGTTGCCGCCGCTCGGGACCACCTTCAGGTCGTAGCCGAGCCTGTGCGAGAACGCGCTGTTGCTGTTGGCCACCACCAGCGTGTGCTTGTCGGCGGCGTGCTCGAAGAAGTAGAAATAACCTTCCTCCTCCATCAGCCGGCTCGCGAAGGCGAAATCGGTCTCGTTGTATTGTACGGTATGATCGCGCACCGGGGTGTCGCCGGTGATGCGCAGGCTGGTGTCGGTGACGCCGTTGTCGGTGAACAGGGTTTTGATGATGTCCTGCACCGACTTGTTCTCGAACACCCGGCAGTCCATCGTTTGCGAGGCGAACCACCATTGCGGGACCAGCTCGCCGGTGTATTGCCAGCGTCCGCGCCCGGCCATGCCGGCGGCGCGGAAGCTGCGGAACACGCCATGGAAATAGCGCGGCTCGGCGCCCTCGACCGCGATGGTGACGCAGGCTGGCTTGTACAACAGGTCGTCCGGCAGGATCGCCTGCTGGTCCGACAACATCTCGACGGTGAAGACGAACGGCTCGCTCAGGCCCTCGACAGCGTGCAGGCCGACCGCCTCCAGCACGCCAGCGCCGAGCGTGGTGGTCATCGACAGCAGCGATGCGTCCCCGACCGTCATTGCCGCCTTGCATCCTCCATCCCGCCGCCAGCCGTTCATTCCGGTAAACAATGGAATGCCACGATTGCGATCATAAGCCAATCTGTGTTTTTCAGCACCCATCCATTGGCGGCAGCGGTTCTCGCGTGGCCGCCAGTGGCTGGCGATGACGCCAGCGCCATTGTATGAGCGGGCATGAACATGGTTCTGCCGGCTTCCGTCCCGATCGTGGTCGATCTGGACGGATCGCTCATCCTCACCGACACGCTGCACGAGCAACTGGTACGGGCGGTGTTCCATCATCCGCTGACGTTGCTGCGCAGCCTGCCGGCGATGCTGCGCGACCGGCTGGCGTTCAAGGCCACCCTGTCCGCAATGGCGCCGCTGGACGCCGAGACGCTGCCGTTACGCGCCGACCTGGTGGCATGGCTGGACGCGCAGCGGGCGCTGGGGCGGCATGTCCATCTGGCCACGGCGGCGCACCAGTCGATCGCCGACAGCATCGCCGGCCGGCTGCCGTGGCTCGCCAGCGCCACCGGCTCGCACAGCGTCAACCTGAAGGGGCCGGCCAAGGCGGCGCGGCTGCAAGGCGTCTTTCCCGGCGGCTTCACCTATGTCGGCGACAGCGCCGCCGATCTTGCGGTGTGGCCGGCGGCGACCGCCATAGTGCTGGCCGGCGCGTCGCCCGCCACGGCCCGCGCCGCCCGCGCCCTCGGCAAGCCGGTCGAGGCGGAGTTCCTGGCCGAACCCGCCGGCAGGTTTGGCCAATGGCATGACTGGGCGCGGGCGATGCGGGTGCATCACTGGTCGAAGAACGTGCTGCTGCTGCTGCCGCTGGTGCTCAGCCATGCCTGGTCCGACCACGATGCCATCCTGAACACGTTGGCCGGGCTGGTGCTGCTGCTGGCGGTGACCTCCTCCACCTACCTGCTGAACGACCTCGCCGACCTCGAATCCGACCGCCTGCACTGGTCCAAGCGGCTGCGCCCGATCGCCAGCGGCCGCATCCCCGCCCTCACCGCGCTGGTCGCGGGCGCCGCCGGCATCGTGCTCGCGGTCGGGCTGGCGCTGCTGTTCAGCCGCGCGCTGGCGGCGACCCTGGCCGCCTATGTCGGGCTGACCCTGGCCTACTCGTTCGGCCTCAAGCGCGTGCCGTTGCTGGATACCATGGTGATCGGCCTGCTGTTCACGCTGCGCATCACCATGGGTGTCGCCGTGCTGCACCAGCCGTACCCGCAATGGCTGCTGACCTTCGCCGCCTTCTTCTTCTCGTCGCTGGCGCTGGCCAAGCGCCACACCGAAATCCTGCGCGCCGGCACGCTGGGGGGAGCCTCGCTCGCCAGCCGTGGCTACGTGCCGGAGGACGCGGCGCTGACGCTGGCGCTGGGTGTCGGCACCGCCATCGCCTCGCTGGTCATCATGACGCTGTATCTGACCGAGGACGCCTTCCACAGCATCACCTACGAACACACCGGCTGGCTGTGGGGCATCCCGATGCTGCTGGCAATCTGGATCGGCCGTATCTGGCTGCTGGCGCATCGCGGCCGGATGCTGGACGATCCGGTCAGCTTCGCCCTGCGCGACCGGCCCAGCCTGGCGCTGGGCGGGGCGGTGCTGGCCGCCTTCCTGCTGGCGCTGTAGCCGATGTTCCACGATTCCGATGCGCTGCTGGCCTGGGGCCGCACCTTGCGCGGACGCCACGCGGTGGCGCATCCGGCATGGCGCGACCAGGTGGGTGGCGACGTGGCGCTGGGCGCGCGCCATGCCGGCGGCGTGCTGCCGGTCGGGCTGGGCCGCTCGTACGGCGACAGCGGCCTCAACGTCGGCGGCGCGGCCATCGTCACCACCGGGCTGGACCGGCTGATCGCCTTCGACCCGCACACGCGGCTGCTGCGGGCCGAGGCCGGGCTATCGCTGGCGGCCCTGCTCGACATCGTGGTGCCGCGCGGCTTCTTCCCACCGGTGACTCCCGGTAGCCGCTACGTGACGCTCGGCGGGGCGCTGGCCAGCGACGTGCACGGCAAGAACCACCACGGCGCCGGCACCTTCGGCCGCTGGGTCCGCCGCTTCGGGCTGGTCCGCTCCGACGGGGTCGAGCGCACCATCGCCGCCGACGACGAGACCGGCCTGTTCGCCGCCACCATCGGCGGCCTCGGCCTGACCGGGCTGGTCACCTGGGTCGAGGTCGAGCTGCTGCCCATCGTCAGCGCCATGATACGGGCGGAGACGGTGGCCTTTGCCAACCTGCCCGAGTTCTTCGACGTGGCCAGGCAGTCGGATGCTGCCTGGGACTACACCGTGGCCTGGATCGACTGCCTCGCCAGCGGCGTCAACTTCGGGCGCGGCATCTTCACCCGGGGACGCCACGCAGCCAGCGGCCCGCTCCTCGCCGCCCGGCCGGCGCCGGGCCGGCGGATGCCGGTGGACGCGCCCGGCGGCTTGCTGAACCGGCATACCGTGCGCGCCTTCAACGCGCTCTACTATGCGCTCGGGCGTCGCGGCGCCGGCAGCCGGACGCTGTCCTACCTGCCGTTCTTCTACCCGCTGGACGCCATCGGCCAGTGGAACCGGCTGTACGGGCGGCACGGCTTCTACCAGTACCAGTCGGTGGTACCGCCGGACGTGGCGCTGGACGCCACCGCCGCCATGCTGGGCGCCATCGCCGCATCCGGCCAAGGCTCGTTCCTGGCGGTGCTGAAGACGTTCGGCCCGCTCGCCTCGCCCGGCATGCTGTCGTTCCCACGCGCCGGCACCACGCTGGCGCTCGATTTCCGCAATCGCGGCGCCGTCACGCTGGCGCTGTTCGACCGCCTCGACGACATCGTGCGCGAGGCTGGCGGGCGGCTGTACCCAGCCAAGGACGGCCGCATCCCGGCCGCCATGTTCCGTGCCGGCTACCCGGCCTGGGAGGGCTTCGCCCGTCATGTCGATCCCGGATTTTCCTCTTCGTTCTGGCGTAGGGTGACCGCATGACTTCCCCGCCTTCCAAGCGCGTCATCATTCTCGGCGCGACCTCCGGCATCGCCGAGGCCACCGCGCGCCTGTATGCCGCCGAACACGCCAGCCTGCTGCTGGCGGCGCGCAGCCCGCAGCGCCTGGATGCGCTGGCCGCCGACCTGCGCGTGCGCGGCGCCACCGCCATCACGCGGGCGCTCGACCTGGCCGCTGAGCCGGACGTGCCCGCTGCCTTCGCGGCCATGGTGGCGACGTTGGGCGGGGTCGATCACGTGCTGCTCGCCTATGGCGTGATGAGCGACGCGAAGGCGGCCGAGCGGGCGCCGGCGGAGATGCTGGCGGTCAACTTCACCTCCGCCGCCGCCTGGACGCTGGCGGCGGCGGCGGTGCTGGAGGCGCAGGGGTTCGGCTCGCTGGTGGTGCTGGGATCGGTGGCCGGCGATCGTGGCCGGCGCGGCAACACGGTCTATGGCGCGGCCAAGGCCGGGCTGGCGACGCTGGTGCAGGGCATCGCCCACCGTTTCGGCAGCCGTGGGCCGCGCGCCGTGGTGGTGAAGCCGGGACCGACCGACACATCGATGACTGCCGGCATGAAGAAGGGCGGCCCGATGTGGGCCACGGCGGATCAGGTCGCCCGCGTGGTGCGTCGCGCCGCCGATCGCGGTGGGCCTGTGGTGTACGCGCCGGCGCGCTGGCGCTGGATCATGCTGGCGATCCGCTGCCTGCCCAGCGCCGTGTTCAATCGGTTGGACATCTGATGAGAAGGATTGTCATCACCGGCGCCGCCGGGCTGGTCGGCCAGAACCTGATCGCCCGCCTGGGCGGCCGCGCCGACCTGCATCTGGTCGGCATCGACAAGCACCCGGCCAATACCGCCCTGCTGCGCCGGATGCACCCAGGGCTGGAGGTGATCGAGGCCGATCTGGCGCAGCCCGGACCGTGGCGACAGGCACTGGCGGGGGCCGAGAGCGTGGTCATCAACCAGGCGCAGATCGGCGGCCTGGTGCGCGCCGAGTTCGTCGCCAACAACGTCACCGCCACCGAGCGCATCCTGGACGCCGCCGCGACGCACCGCGTGCCCTACCTGGTGCAGGTCAGCTCCTCGGTGGTCCGCTCCACCGCGTCGGATTTCTACACCGAGACCAAGGCGGCGCAGGAGCGGCTGCTGGATGCCTGCCCGATCCCGCACGCGATCCTGCGCCCCACGCTGATGTTCGGCTGGTTCGACCGCAAGCACCTTGGCTGGTTGCGCCGGTTCATGGACCGCTCGCCGGTGTTCCCGATCCCCGGCGATGGCCGCTACACCCGCCAGCCGCTGTATGCCGGCGACCTCGCCGCCATCATCGCCGCCTGCCTGGATCGGCGGCCCCTCGGCACCTACGACATCTCCGGCCTGGAACAGCTCGATTACGCGGCGCTGATCCGCCTGATCCACGATATCGTCCGGCCGCGCGCGCGCATCGTCCATATTCCCTATGGCCTGTTCCGGACGCTGCTGTGGATGTACGCCCGCGTCGACCGCAACCCGCCATTCACCACCAGCCAGTTGCGGGCGCTGGTGATCCCGGAGGTGTTCCCGGTGACCGACTGGCCCGCCATCTTCGGCGTTACCCCAACACCGCTGCGCCGGGCGCTGGAGGAGACCTATCTCGACCCGCGCTTCGCCTCGGTGACGTTGGCGTTCTGATGGAGATCGGCTGATGGCCCGTATCGTTGTCCTCGGCGCCGGCCCCATGGGTCTGGCGGCGGCCCACCGCGCCGCCACGCTCGGCCACGAGGTGGACCTGCTCGAAGCCGACGCCAAGCCGGGCGGCATGGCGGCGCACCTCGATTTCGGCGGGCTGTCGATCGAGCGGTTCTATCATTTCGTGTGCAGGTCGGACGCGCCCACCTTCGCGCTGATGCGCGAACTCGGCATCGGCGAGCGGATGCGCTGGATCGGCACCTCGATGGGTTACTTCATTGGCGGGCGCATCCACCCCTGGGGCGATCCGGTGTCGCTGCTGACCTTCCCGCACCTCTCGCCGTGGGCGAAACTGCGCACCGGACTACAGATGTTCCGCACCACGAGGCAGCACGATTTCAGCGCCATCGAGGGGCTGACCGCGCGGCAGTGGATCGAGCGCGGCTCCGGCGCCGAGGTCTATCGTACGCTCTGGCAACGGCTGCTCGGGCTGAAGTTCTACGAGATGGCCGACGAGGTGTCGGCCTCGTGGATCGCCACCCGCGTGCGCCGCATCGGCACCTCGCGCCGCTCGCTGTTCCAGGAGCAGCTCGGCTATATCGAGGGCGGGTCGGAAACGCTGGTCCGCGCCCTGGCCGGTGCGTTCATGCAGGCGGGCGGGCGCCTGCACCTGAACACCCCGGCGCGGCGGGTCTGCCTCAGCCAGGGCCGCGTCACCAGCGTGGAGGCCGGCGGGCGGACGTTCGCGGCGGATGCGGTGCTATCGACCGTCCCGGTGCAGTTGGTGCCGGCGCTGATCCCTGCCCTGCCGCCCACACTGGCGGCGCAGTACGCGGCGATCCGCAACATTGGCGTGGTGTGCCTGCTGTTTCGCCTGCGTCGCTCCGTGTCCAGGCATTTCTGGGTCAACATCGTCGATCCGGCCATCGAGATCCCCGGCATCATCGAGTTCTCGAACCTGCGCCCGCCCGGCCCCACCGAGGACGGGGCCGAGGGCGGCCACATCGTCTATGTTCCCTACTACATGCCGGTGACCAACCCGAAATGGGCGTGGCCGGATCAGGCGCTGATCGACGAGGCGTTCGCCGCCATTCGCCGGCTCAACCCGGCGATCCAGGCCGACGACCTGCTCGACGCCCGCGCCAGCCGCCTGCGCTACGCCCAGCCGGTGTGCGAGCCGAACTTCCGCGACCGGCTGCCGCCGATCCAGACCGGGATCGCCGGGTTGCAGGTCGCCGACACCTGTTTCTACTACCCCGAGGATCGCGGCGTGGCGGAGAGCGTCCGCATGGGCCGCGCCATGGCCGAGGCGGTGCCGGCGTGATCAGCGCAAGGCAGGGCGAGCTGCTCCGCTTCGTCGTCACCGGCGGCGTGGCCGCTTGCGTCAACGTCGGCTCCCGCATTCTCCTGAGCCGCGTCATGTCGTTCGAATGGGCGATCCTGGCGGCCTACGGCCTTGGCATGACCACAGCCTACCTGCTGGCCCGCCGCTTCGTGTTCGCCGCCTCCGGGCGTCATGCCGGCCACGAATACAGCCGCTTCGCCCTGGTCAACCTGGTGGCGGTGGCGCAGGTCTGGACCGTCACCGAATTGCTGGCCCGCTACGGGCTGCCGGCGGCGGGATGGGGCTGGCACACCGACGCGGTGGCGCATGGCATCGGCGTCGCCAGTCCGGTGCTGACGAGTTACTACGGACACAAGCTGTTCACCTTCCGGCAGCGCCAGGCCTCGCGCCATGTGACAGGGCAAACCGGGGTATGAGGCTGCCATTCGTTGCCGGCTGGATGCTGTTCTGCGTGGGCGCGGCGGCGGTGGCGCTGACGGTCGCCGGCGTGGTGCTGAACTATTCCCCGGTTCCGTACTGGGACCAATGGGATGGCGGCATCGACCTCTACGTCAAGGCGTTGACCCATCCCTGGGCGGCATGGTGGTCGTGGCACAACGAGCACCGCCTGGTCGTCCCGAGACTTATATTTTGGGCCGACATCGCGTTGGCGGGCGGCGTCAACATCCTGGCGCTGGCCGCCAACCTCGTACTGGCGGGCCTGATCGCCTGGGTCGTGGCCGTCATCGCGGCGCCGTTGCGGGGCAGCCGAGGCGCCAGCCTGGCGCTGGCCGGCGTCATCTGCACCTTCGTGTTCTCCTGGATGCAGTTCGAGAACTTCACCTGGGGGTTCGAGTGCCAGTGGTTCCTGGCCAACCTGTTCGCCCTGCTGGCCTTCTGGAAGCTGATGCAGGCGCAGGCGGCGCCGGAACGCTGGGCGCCGTTCGCGACCGCGCTGCTATGCGCCGTGCTGGCGATGCTGTCGCTCGGCAACGGGGTGCTGACCTTTCCGGTGATGATCCTGGCCGCGCTCTACTGGCGCATGTCGTGGCAACGGCTCGGGCTGCTGGTCGCGACCTTTGCGGTGATCGCCCGGTACTACTACGCGGACGCGCCGCTCTATGAGGGCAAAGCCGGCCCGCTGGCGACGCTTCTGTCCGACCCGCTCGGAGTCGCCCGCTTCGCGCTGCATTACTACGGCTCGCCCGGCTGGTACGTCATCCACCAGATTTGGTTCGTCGAGTTGGCTGGAGGGCTGGTCTGCGCCGGCGTGCTTGGCGGCGTGGCGCTGACCGTGCGCCGGCGCGGTGCCGTCGCCAGCCCGGCCTTGCTGCTCTATGCGCTGTT
>JAYTQW010000072.1:0-2300 GCA_043746535.1 Rhodospirillales bacterium | reverse complement strand
CACAACCTGCAGCCTGTGTCAAGCGGCAATAGGAATGTTTGCCTCGCCAAGCCCGCCAACGGATGAGAGTTTTTGCTTCTTTTTGCAAAAAGAAGCGCTGCCTTTGCTGCGTGCCAGCGTCAGTGCGGGTCGGTGACGCGCGTCCTCATGCGTCCGGGCAACGACAGCGGCTCTTGCCGGTTGCTGTGCGCCCCCGCAGGCTGGCGCCATGTTCGACGTCCTGCCCTCGCTGCACCAACGCGCCTGTGGCGACCTGACGCTGCGCTTCAAGCGTCGCGGCGAGGCGAGCGTGCTTGCCGATTTGCGCCAGGACGGCTGCCTCAAGGCGCGTTTCCCGCGTTGCGGCGCGCGCATCGAGGTGGTCACGCTGAACAGTTCCGGCGGCGTGGCCGGTGGCGACCGGCTGCGTTCGACGATCCATCTGGAGGGGGGTACCGCCGCCACCATCGCCGGGCAGGCAGCGGAGCGGTTCTACCGGGCGCTGCCGCACGACCCGCCGGCGCAGGTGCGCACCGAGGCCACGCTGGAGTCGGGCAGCCTGCTGGAATGGCTGCCGCAGGAGGCGATCCTGTTCGACCGTTGCGCGCTGGACCGCCGGCTCTCGGTGGACATGGCGGCGGATGCGGTCTTCCTCGGCGTCGAGGCGCTGGTGTTCGGACGCGCCGCGATGGGCGAGCGGGTGCGGGAGGCGCGGCTGTCGGACACCATCGCCATCCGGCGCGACGGTCACCTGATCCTGCACGACGCCATCCGCCTCCAGGGCGCGGTCGCGGCCACGATGGCGCAGGCGGCGGTGGCCGGCGGTCAGGCCGCGTCCGCCACCATCGTCTATGTCGCCACCGACGCCGCCGCCCGGCTGGATGCGGTGCGCGCGGCGCTGGCCGATGCCCCCGCCGAGTGCGGCGCCTCGACCTGGCGCGACATGCTGGTGGTGCGCATGCTGGCGCGCGATGGGGCCTTCCTTCGCGCCGCGATCGTGGCAGGATTGGCGCCGTTGCGCGATGGCCGTCCGTTGCCGCGCGTGTGGATGCTGTAGGACCGAGGGATACGCCCATGAACCTGACGCCGCGCGAGAAGGACAAGCTGCTGATCGCCACTGCCGCCATGGTGGCGCGGCGGCGGCTGGAGCGCGGCGTGCGGCTGAACCACCCGGAGGCGGTGGCGCTGATCACCGATTTCGTGGTCGAGGGCGCCCGCGACGGCCGCTCCGTCGCCGACCTGATGCAGGCCGGCGGCCATGTCGTCACCCGCGCGCAGGTGATGGAGGGCATTGCCGAGATGATCCACGACGTGCAGGTCGAGGCGACCTTCCCGGACGGCACCAAGCTGGTCACCGTCCACCAACCGATCCGCTGAAGGGCCGCCGCATGATCCCCGGAGAGATCGAGACCCTGGACGGCGACATCGAGATCAATGTCGGGGCACCCCGCACCACGCTGCACGTCGCCAACACCGGCGACCGCCCGATCCAGGTCGGCAGCCACTACCATTTCGCCGAGGCCAATCCGGCGCTGTCCTTCGACCGCGCCGCCGCGCGCGGCCAGCGGCTCGACATCGCCGCCGGCACCGCCATCCGCTTCGAGCCGGGCCAGGGCCGCGAGGTGACGCTGGTGCCGTTCGCGGGCGGGCGCACGGTCTATGGGTTCCGGGGCGACGTGATGGGCGCGCTGTAGATGGCCCGCATCCCGCGCCGCAACTATGCCGACATGTACGGCCCCACCACCGGCGACCGCGTCCGCCTCGCCGACACCGAGCTGTGGGCGGAGGTCGAGCGCGACCTGACCGTGTACGGCGACGAGGTGAAGTTCGGCGGCGGCAAGGTGATCCGCGACGGCATGGGCCAGTCGCAGCGCTCGCAGGCCGAGGGCGCCGCCGACACCGTCATCACCAACGCGCTGATTATCGACCACTGGGGCATCGTCAAGGCGGACGTGGCGCTGACCCAAGGCCGCATCAGCGCCATCGGCAAGGCCGGCAACCCGGACGTGCAGCCCGGCGTGGACATCGTCATCGGGCCGGGGACGGAGATCATCGCCGGGGAAGGCAAGATCCTCACCGCCGGCGGCATCGACAGCCACATCCACTTCATCTGCCCGCAACAGGTCGAGGAGGCCATCGCCGCCGGGATGACCACGCTGATCGGCGGCGGCACCGGGCCGGCCACCGGCACCTCCGCCACCACCTGCACGCCCGGTCCGTGGCACATGCAACGCATGTTGCAGGCCGCCGAGGGCCTGCCGGTGAACCTCGCCTTCGCCGGCAAGGGCAACGCCAGCCGGCCCGCGGCGCTGGAGGAGATG
>JAYTQW010000071.1:0-9910 GCA_043746535.1 Rhodospirillales bacterium | reverse complement strand
TGTCGATGGACGGCACCGCGGGCCCCGCCGCCCAGGCGGCGCGCGACTGGACCCACGCGCTGTCGCGGGCCATCGGCCTGCCCGCGTCGATGTGGGACGAACGGCTGTCCTCGGCCGCCGTCAACCGCTTCCTGATTCAGGAGGCCGATGCCACAAGGCAGCGCCGCGCCGCCGTGGTGGACCAGATGGCCGCCGCCTACATGCTACAGGCGGCGCTGGATGCGTCCCAAGTCAGAGCGCGCCGCCCTGAAACCTGCCAGGGCACGGCGCGTCCCTGAAATCCGCCAGGACGCGGCGCGTCCCTGAAATCCGCCAGGACGCGGCGCGTCCTGAACCTGCATTGGTTCAGGGTTCCAAGGGCGACCGCCCTTGGTGGGGCGCGGGGCGAAGCTCCGGCCTTACTTTGCCCGGCGCGCCAGGTAGTGCAGCCAGATCGCGTCGCTGTCGTTGCGGTCCAGTGGAAGGCTGGCGCCGTCGAGGTTGCTGAATACCTGTTCCACCACGAAGCCATGCCGGATCAGGGCGGCGACCTGTGCCGTCAGCGACGCGAATATCGCGACCACGCCGTAGTTGTGCGCCGAGGAGATCGACACCGCAAAGTCGCGGCCGTCGGTCCGGTAGCGCTGGTTCTTCCGGTAGTTGTAGTAGCCGACCCCGGCCTTCGCCACCATGCGCGCCGCCTCCATCAACCTGGGGCGGCCCGGACGCGGCGTGGCCAGCGCGAAACGCTCGGCAAAGCCCGGACCGTCGCGGTTGAGCGAGGAGAACGCGAACACGCCGCCTGCCCGCGTGACCCTGGCCACCTCCGCCAGCACTTGGTCACGGTCGGGCAGCGGCACCGCGTCGAGGCCGTTATAGCTGAACGTCACCAGATCGAACGCGTCGTCGCCGAGCGACATCGCGCGCGCGTCCATCTCCCGCACGTCGGTGCCGGGATGCAGGCGACGGCACACCTCGATCAGGCGTGGCGCCATATCGATCGCCAGGTAGTCGCCGGCAATGGCCTGCATCATCGGCACGGTGCGCCCGCCGCCCACGCCGATGTCGAGCACGCGCGGGCGATCCATGCCGGCGGCGGCGGCCTCGATCAACGCGCGCTCACCCGGATCGAGCCAGCCGGTCAGCGCCGTGAAATAGTTGACCGCGCCAAAAGTGGAGAAGGCGTGCAGGTTCACGCGGTCGAAACCGGCAGAGGTATTTACGGCAAGCTTACTCATCAGTGACGCCTCGAACATGCCCAGCCGACATAACGCCGCCGCCATGCAAGGCGGCTCGGGTTTGCGCCAAAAAAGAACGTCTAACCATTAAGTGTCCGTCAGCGGCCTTCCCCAATGGGACAGCACGCCGCGTGGGCGACCCGCGCCAGTACCACCATCCTGCGCGCCGCCACCCCGGCGCCGGCGACATCGCCCGCCAGATGCTCCAGCACCGGACTCGACAACACCCCGCGCAGCACCGCGTCGAGCGCCACATCGGTGGCCAGCACCACCGCCGCCGACAGCGCGGTGCGCCGCAGCAGCGCCAGCGTGCCGAACAGGCCCGGACGCATGCCGTGCAGCACCGCCACTTCGCGCACCAGCCGCACGCCGCGCCAGCCGACCAGCAGGCTGTCGAACGCCGGCGAGGGCACGGCGGCGGTGGCGGCAAACACCTGCGCCGCCGCCACCCGGCCCAGCGCCACCGAGCGCGCCCGCAGCGCCGCCGCCGGACCCACCCGCAACAGCGCCAGCACCGCCTGCGGATCACTCGTCGCCGCTTCGATGGCAGGCAGCAGGGCAGCGCCCTCGGGCAACTCCGCCAGCCAGCTCCGGGCGGCGTGGGCCACGCGCGCGCGGTCGGCGAATTGCGCCCGCAGCCGGTCGACCGAGCGTACCGCGAACAGGCCGCGCAGCTCCCGCCACAGTCCGGCGCCGACCAGGCCGAAGCCCGCCACCGCGACGCCCAGCGTCAGCCAGCCCAGCACAGGCCCGCGCGCGAACTGGTCGGCCACGAAGTTGCCGGTCGACAGCGCCGCCAGCCCGACCGCCAGCACGCCGACGCCCAACGAGGCCAGCATCACCGCGCCAGGACCGCCCGGGGCCGCTCCGGGTGGGATCAGCGCCGGCAGCGACTCCGGCTCCAGCCGGGTGGCCAGACGCTCCTCCAACTCGAAGCGCGGCTGCACGCGGGTTTCGGTCACAGCAAATCCTCCAGCAGGAACGCCAGCAGGCGATCCAGATGCACATGGGGAATGCCGGCGCGGCCATCCAGGGGCACCCGCAGCGGCTCGAAATCCGGCAGCGCCAGGAACGGATGCATCCAGAACGCCGCATCGGGCGGCGTGTCCGGCACCTCGCCGGGATAGGACCGCCCAGCCCGCGCCTCGCCCGCCACCCGCCCGCGCACCGCCGAGACCGGGCGGCCGTCCAACGCCCACACCACATCCTCGGTGCAGCGCACGCTGGCGATGGCGAAGGCGCGCGTCGCCGGACCGTCAACCAAGGCGAGGTTGCCGACCAGGGCGGCGAGGTTGCCGCGCTGGCGTTCGGCCACATGGTCCGCCTTGCTGGCCGCGAACGCCACCCGCTGCAACCCGCCCAGCGCCGGCCACAACGAGGCCAGCCATGCCCAGCCGCGCCGCGCGCGCAACGCCTGTGCCACCGCCGACAGCGCCGCCGACGCGTCGTCGAACGCCGCCTGACCCTGATGCAGCGCGGTCAGCAGGTCGGCCAGCACCAGCAGCCGGTCCAGGCTGCCGAAGCCCGGCTCCTGCAACGCGCGCCTCACCTCGGCCCGGTAGGCGTCGTAACGCTCGCCCAGCAGCCTCGCCAATGGCCCCTCGCCTGCCATTGGGAACAGCTCGACCCAGGGCGGCTCCGGCCCGGGTGCGGGCATCAGCAGCCGGCCCGGTTGCAGCAGCGACAGCCCGGCCTCGTCGCGCAGCCGCCGCAGCGCGGTGCGGTACAGCGCGTGACCGGCGCGGGCGAGGGCCTCGTCGGCGGGCGCGTTGGCAGGCAGGGCGCGCACGAAGCGCATGAACTCGGCGGCGGGGGCCTGCGTCTCCATCCGCCGCCATGTTGCCGCCGACCACGCGGCGAAGGTCTGCGACAGCAACGGCAGGTCGAGCAGCCACTCGCCGGGGTAGTCCAGCAACTCCAGCCGCAACTGCCGGGGCGGCAGCAGGGCGCGCAGGCCACGGCCGGAGATATCGATGTCGAGCGCCAGCACCGAGACCGAGTCGGTCCGCTCCGGCCAGTGCGGCGGATCGGCGGCCAATGCTGCCAGATGCGCGGCGTGATCGAACCGTGGCACCCCCGACGCCAGCGCCGGCGCCAGTGCCACCCGCAACGACCTTCCCGCCAGTTGCGTGCTCAACGCCGGCAACGTCGGCAGGCCGGCGCCCGCCGCCAGCAGGTTGGCGGCGAGCGAGGTCAGCAGCGCGGTCTTGCCCGACCGCGCCAGCCCGGTGACGCCAATGCGCACAGTCTGCCGGCCCGGCAGCCACGCGCGCGCCGCCGCTACCGGGTCCATGGCAGGCTCAGGAACGCTGGATCAGTTCGATCTTGTAGCCGTCCAGGTCCTCGACGAAAGCGATGACGGTGGTGCCGTGCTGCACCGGCCCCGGCTCGCGCGTCACCTTGGCGCCACCGGCGCGCAACGCCTCGACGGCGGCATAGGCGTCCGGCACCCCGACCGCGAGATGGCCGAACGCGGTGCCGATCTGGTAGCCATCGTCCTGGCCGTAGTTGTAGGTCAGCTCCAGCACGGTATGCGTGGCCTCGTCGCCATAGCCCAGAAAGGCCAGCGTGTATTTGCCGGCGGGCACGTCGTTGCGGTGCAGCTCCTTCATATGGAACAGCTCGGTGTAGAACTTCACGCTGGCGTCGAGGTTCTTCACCCGCAGCATGGTGTGCAGGTAGCGGTAGGGTTCGCTCATGTCGTTTCTCCGGTTTGATTTGCGTCGATCCCGAGCAGGAACAGCCCCGCCTCGTCGGCCGCCGCGCAGGCAGCCGCGCGCTCCATCAAGATAGTGCCCTCGGCCTCGAACGCGACCCCCCGCAGCCCGGCGGCGGCGGCGGCGCGCAGCGTGTGCGGCCCGATCGCCGGCAGGTCGGCGCGGCGGTCCTGGCCCGGCTTGACCAGCTTGACCAGCACGCCGCCTGGACCCGGCCGCGCCAGTGCGGCGGCGCGCGCCAGCATGGCGTCGGTGCCCTCGATGGCCTCCACGCACAGCACGATGCCCTGCTGCACCACGCAGCCCTGCCCCACATCGACCGCGCCCAGCGCCCGCGTCACCGCGACGCCGCGTGCGATGTCGGACAGCGCCTGCGCGTCGGGCGGCGTCCGGCTGAGCAGGCCGCGCGGCCCCAGCGCCTCGGTCAGGATCTCGTGCGCGCCGAGGACGCGAAAGCCCTCGTCGCCGAGCACCCGCACCACCGCCGCCAGCAACCCGTCATCGCCGCCGAACGCCGCCCGGCCGATGCGCGCCAGCAGGCGCGCGCCATCGCCGTCCGGCCGGATGTCCATGATGGAGGGCCGCCGCACCGGCCCGACCAGCACCAGATCGCGGCAGCGATGCTCGCGCAGCAGCGCCAGGATGCGCCCGGCGGCACCCAGGCGGACGAACTCATGCGGGTAGGCGGCGATGACCGCAGGCTCGGCAAACCCGTCCAGGCCGACCACGAACACCGCGCGCCCGGCCGCCCGCGCCGCCGCCGCGACCCGGCCAGGCAGCGGGCCGCCGCCGGCCAGGATGCCAAGCGCCGCGCGGCTGGCCCCATCGGGCATCCCCGCCTCAGGCATTCCCGCCTTGGGCATCCCAGCCTCAGGCATCCTCGTCAGCCGCCTCGGCCAGGGCGGCGGCGCGGATCAGGCCGCGTTTGCTGGGCGCGTCGATGAACCGCAGCATCTCCGCCACCAAGGCATGGTCGCCGGACTCGGCCCGGCAGGCGGCCAGACGGTCCGCGAACACGCCCCCGGCGCGGAACAGCAGCCGGAACGCCGCACGCAGGGCGTGGATGTCGGCCCGGTCATAGCCGCGCCGCCGCAGCCCGAGGATGTTCAGCCCGGCGAGGCGCGCGCGGTTGCCGATGACGCTGCCGAACGGGATCACGTCGGCCTCGACCCCGGAGACGCCGCCGACCATGGCGCCCCGGCCGATCCGCACGAACTGGTGCAGGGCCGCGGCGCCGCCGATCACCGCGCGCTCGCCGATGCTGACATGGCCGCCCATGACCACGTTGTTGGCGACGATCACGCCGTCGCCCAGCTCGCAGTCATGCGCCACGTGCACCACCGCCATCAGCAGGCAGTCGGCGCCGACCACAGTGACGCCGCTGCCGGTGACGGTGCCGCGATGCACGGTCACATGCTCACGCAGTTGCGTGCGCGGGCCGATCTCGCAGCGGGTCGGCTCGCCCTTGTACTTCAGGTCCTGCGGCGCCATGCCGACGGTGCAGAACGGGTACAGCCGCGCCTCGGCGCCGATACGGGTGTGGCCGTCGACCACCACGTGGCTGATGAGGTCCGCGCCCGCGCCGATCTCCACATCGGGGCCGATCTGGCACCATGGCCCGATTCGCGCACCCGCGCCGATCGTGGCCCCGCCGGCCACGATCGCCGTCGGATGTATCTGGCTCAAGCGCCGGGTCCGCTCGGCGTGCCGGGATTGCCTTCGCCGGGCCTCGGATCGTTGTTCATGATCATGGCGGCGAAGGTCGCCTCCGCCACCGAGACGCCCTCGACGCGCGCCACCCCGGTGAACTTCCACACGTTGCCCCGGCTGCGCTCCTTGGTGACGTGAATGCGCAACTGGTCGCCAGGCCCGACCGGGCGGCGGAACTTGGCGCCCTCGATGGACATGAAATAGACCACGCGGCCCTCCGCCGCGGCACCCAGCGTCAGCACCACCAGGGCGGCGGCGGTCTGCGCCATGCTCTCGATGATCAACACGCCAGGCATCACCGGATGGCCGGGGAAATGGCCCTGGAAGAAGTTCTCGTTGACCGAGACGTTCTTGATGCCGATGGCCGAGTGGCTCAGCACCACGTCGACCATGCGGTCGATCATCAGGAACGGGTAGCGGTGCGGGATCAGTTGCATGATCCGGGCAATGTCGACCGTGCCGATGCGATCGGCGGCACTCGGTTCGTCAGTGTCGTGCCGTGGGCTGGTGGCGCCGTCCATCGAACTCAATCCGTCTCCGTTGCGGCGGCACCCGTCGCCGGGCCGGCCTTGGGGCGAGGCGCGCGGCCAGCCTCGGCCAACCGGCGCAGTGTTGCAACCTGGCGGAAGAACGCCCGCACCGGCATCGCCGGACTGCCGACGAACTCCGCTCCCGCCGGCACGTCGGCCATGACGCCCGCCTGTCCGCCCAGACGCGCGCCCTTGCCGATATGCAGATGCCCGGCAAAGCCCGCCTGCCCCGCCACGACGACGAAATCATCGAACACGGTCGAGCCGGAAATCCCCACCTGCGACACTAGCACACAGCACCGGCCAAGCCGGACGTTGTGCCCGACCTGCACCAGATTGTCGATACGACAGCCGTCGCCGATCACGGTGTCCTGCGCGGAGCCACGATCAATTGTGGTGTTGGCGCCGATCTCCACGTCGTCGCCGACCAGCACCCGGCCAAGTTGCGGCACCGAGACGAAGCCGGCCTTGGTGGTGGCGAAGCCAAAACCCTCCTGGCCGATCCGCACGCCAGGAAACAAGGCGACGCGGGCGCCAAGGATGCAGTGGCTCAGCGTCACCTGTGCGCCGATGCGGCAATCAGGCCCGATCCGCACGCCGCCGCCGATGCTGGTCATGGCGCCGACGCGGACGCGCGGCCCGATCTCCACGTCGGCTCCGACCACCACGAACGGCCCGATCTGCGCCGAGGCATCGACCCGCGCGGTGGCGTCGATGATGGCGCTCGGATGGATGCCGGGCGCCGCCGGCGGCACCGGGTGGAACAGCGCCGCGACCCGCGCCCAGCCGACATAGGGATCGTCGGCGACGATGGCGGCGCTGCCGGCCGGCACCCGCGCCCGCATTGCCGGGGCCACGATCACCGCGCCGGCCATGGTGGCGTCGAGTGCGGGGCCATAGCGGCGGTTGTCGAGGAAGCTGACCTGGCCGGCGGTGGCGCTCTGCAACGGCGCCACACTGTCGATCAGGCGTTCCGGGTCGGCCCCGTCCGCAAGCACCCCGCCGGCGGCCTCGGCCAGCGCTCGCAGCGGATGCGGGCCGGACCTGGCGAAGAAGCGCGGGTCGCCTGCGCCGGCGCCTGCCGCAAGGCTGTCCGCCATAGGTTCAATCGGCATAGGCTCAGCCGGCATGGCCTTAGTTGGCCGGCTTGGGCGGCGGCGCGCCGGGAGCGGTCGCCGATACGCCGCTCGCCGCCGGAGCCTGGGCGGTCGCCGGCTGCGACGGCGGCTCGACGCCATCCGGCGGGATCACCACGGTCGGCACGATCTTGTTCATCTGCTCGGTCACCTGCTCGGTGATGTCGAACTCCTGGATGTTGAGCGCCACCTGCGCGCGGTGCAAAACCAGGTTCATGCCGCGCGATTCGGCGACCTGCCGGATCACCGCGATCAGCGTGCGTTCGATCTGCGCCAGGGCGTACTGCGCGCTGTCCTGGATGATGCGGCCCCGGTCGCGGAACTGGCGCTGCGAGTTGCTGATGCGATCCTGCAACTCACGCTCGCGGGTATGGATCTGCTCGGGCGTGAGCTTGGCGCGATCGCTGACCAACGACTGTTGCAGTTCGCGCCAGGTCGCCTGCTCCTTCTGCGCGTCGGTGTTCAGCTTCTCCCGCCGTTGGCCGATGGTGCGCTCGATCTGCTGCGCTGCGGACAACGCGCGCATGACTTCCGGCACGCCCATCACACCGACGACGGCCACCGGCGGCGCGGGTCCTTTCGCCAGCGCCGGCAGGTCCGGCGCGGGCGGCAACAGCGGCACCATCGCCGGGCGTTGCTGGTCGGACAGTTCGGCGCTGGTGGCTGGGGGCAACAGGGTGGGCGGGGCGATCTGCACCGGGGGCTGATGCGGGGCACGCTTCGCGGGCGCCCGCGCCGCCGCACCAGTGGACGGCGTTTTCGCCTGGCCGGGGATGAAGAAATCCTCCGCGCGGGCGGCGGTGGCGATGCCGCTCAGCGCCAGCGTCGCCATCGCCACCGCGAGGATGCCGGCCCGGCGGGCCGGTAGGGAGAAGTTGCGCATATTCACTAGAACCTTGTACCGAAGCCGAAGCGGAAGACCTGCGTCTGGTCGTAGCGTTTCTTCACCACCGGATCGGCGAGATCAAGGTTGATCAGCCCGAACGGCGTCTTCCACGACACGCCGACGCCGGCGCCGACCCGTGGCGAGGAATCGTCCGTCACCGCGCCGCCGCCGGTCAACGTGCTGACCTGCGACAACGCGCCGACATCGATGAACGCCCGCCCGGACAGGCCGAGATCGGGCGAGATCGGCAACGGGAAGCGCAGTTCGGTCGACTGCGTCCAGATGAAGCGGCCGCCCAGGCTGTCGCCGCCGATCACGGAATGCGGGCCGGCGCCGCCCGACTGGAAGCCGCGCAAATTGTCGCCGCCCAGGAAGAAGCGGTCGATGATCTTCTCCCGGTAGCCCAGGTCGAACAACTGGCCGACGCCCGCCGACGCGGCGATGCTCCAGTCCGGGTCGCCGAACACGCCCTCCAGCGGGATGAAATAGGTGCCGTCGATCTTGCCGCGGACGTAGTGGGTGGTGCCGCCGATGCCGGCGAAATCGGTGCCGGCGCGCAGCACGAAGCCGCTATGCGGGTCCGAGGTGCTGTCGCGGTAGTCCAGCGTCAGCGTCTGCCCGACCTGCGACAAGGTGGACTGGCCGGTTTCGTCCTTGACATACAGGCTGGCGGTGCTCTGCACGCCGTAGATGTCGCGTTGCACCAGCGAGTAGGTCAGCGACTGGCGCAGGTGGTCGTTGAACTCGTAGCCGAGCCGCAGGGTGGTGCCGAGCCGGCGCTCGTTGTAGGCGGCGATGTTCTGGTTGTTGTTCTGGGTACGGAAGACGTCGAAGCCCGCCACCAGGTTGCGGTCCAGGAAATACGGGTCGGTCGCCGACAGGTCGATCTGGCTGCTCTTCTGCGCGATGACGGTGTTGATGCCGGCGTCGATGCCGGTGCCGATCAGGTTGCGCTCGCGCAGGCCGATATTGGCCAACGCGCCGTTATCGGTCGAATAGCCGCCGCCGATGGTCAGCTCGCCGGTCGCCTTCTCGTTGATCTGCGTGTCGAGGATCACGCGGTCGGCGGTCGAGCCGGGCTGCGAGGTGATCGCCACGCTGTTGAAGTAACCCAGGTCCTGGAGCCGCTGGCGTGACTTGCGCACCAGCGCCGCGTTGAAGGCGTCGCCCTCGGCGACGCGGAACTCGCGCCGGACCACCTTGTCCTTGGTGCGCGTGTTGCCGTTGATGTCGATGCGCTCGATATAGACGCGCGGCCCCTCGGTCACGTCGAACGTCAGGTTGACGATGTGCTTCACGCGGTTGCGGGTGATCTGCGGCTTGACCTGCACGAACGACACGCCCCGGCGCTGCACCGTGTCGGTGATCGCCTGCGAGTTCCGTTCCACCGCGTCGCCGTCGTACTCGTCGCCTGGTTGGATATCGACCAGCGGTTGCAGCGACTTGCCGTCGACATGCGGCAGCGTCGAATCCACCGTAACTTTCCCCACGTGGTAGCGGGAGCCCTCGTTGATGGTGAAGGTCAGGAAGAATGCGGTGCGGTCGGGCGACAACTCGGCATTGGCGCCGGAGACGTCGACGTCGGCGAAGCCGTTCTTCAGGTAGAACCGCCGCAGCAGCTCGCGGTCGAAGTTGAGCCGCTCGGGATCGTAGCTGTCGGTGGTCGCCAGGAAGCGCCAGAACACCTCCTGACGGCTGCTGATCACCTCACGCA
>JAYTQW010000070.1:0-11398 GCA_043746535.1 Rhodospirillales bacterium | reverse complement strand
CCGCGCCGGCTGGCGGCCATCGTCGCGGCGCTCTCGGCCATCGACCACATCGAGACCATCCGCGTCCACAGCCGGGTGCCGCTGGCCGATCCCGGCCTGGTCACGCCGGAACTCGCCGCCGCCTTGCACACCGACCGCGCCATGTGGCTGGTGGTTCACGCCAACCACGCGCGCGAGTTTACCCCTGACGCTCGCGCCGCGCTGCGCCGCATTCAGTCCGAGGCGATCCCGGTGCTCGGTCAGTCGGTGTTGCTGCGTGGCGTCAACGACGACGTAGCCAGCCTGGAGGCGCTGCTGCGCGCCATGGTCGCGGCGCGGGTGAAGCCGTACTACCTGCACCAGCTCGACGCCGCGCCCGGCACCGCGCATTTCCATGTGCCGGTCGCCGAGGGCCAGCGCCTGCTGGCGGCGCTGCGCGGGCGGGTCACCGGGCTGGCGTGGCCGACCTATGTGGTCGATATCCCGAATGGTCACGGAAAGGTGCCTATCGGACCCATGTATCTGATGCCGGACGGCGTTACGGTGCGCGACCCGGCCGGCGCGAGCCATGCGCTTGCCGCATCAATGGGTTCGGGCTAGACACCCGGCTTCCCAGGCCACCAAGAGAACAGACGATGAAGCAGCAGGCGAACCTTATCCGTGCGGGCCAGGTGATCGAGCACGGTGGTCGCCGCTGGACCGTGCTCAAGCAGCAGATCATCACGCCGGGCAAGGGTGGCGCCTTCATTCAGGTCGAGATGCGCGACCTCAAGACCGGCAACAAGACCAACGAGCGCTGGCGCACCGCCGATACGGTGGAGCGGTTGCAGACCGACAACAAGGACTTCAACTACTCCTATACCGATGGCGATAACTTGGTGCTGATCGACCCGGAGACGTTCGAGCAGACCATGGTGCTGGCCAGCATCCTGGGCGACCAGGCGCCGTTCCTGCAAGACAACATGGTCATCACGGTGGATCTGGTCGAAGGCGACGCGGTCGGCCTGCACCTGCCGCCGCATGTGGTGCTGGAGATCGTCGAGGCCGACCCGGTGGTGAAGGGCCAGACCGCCACCAGCAGCTATAAGCCAGCGCTGCTGTCGAACGGCGTCAAGACGCAGGTGCCCCCGTTCATCGAGGCCGGCGAGCGCATCGTGGTGAAAACCGAAGATGGCAGCTATGTCGAGCGGTTCCGGGGCTGAAGGCCGATCATGGCGCTCCGTCTCTCGCCCACCATGACCGTCATGCAGAACGCCGTGCAGCGCGCCAGCAAGCGCCTGTTGCGCGACTTCAACGAGGTCGAACAGCTCCAGGTCAGCGTCAAGGGACCGGGCGACTTCGTGAGCCAGGCCGATTTGCGCTCCGAGGCAAGCCTGCGCGAGGACCTGAACAAGGCCCGCCCCGGCTACGCCTTCCTGATGGAGGAAAGCGGCGCCTCCGGTGGCGACAACTGGGCGTGGCGCTGGGTGGTGGACCCACTCGATGGCACCACCAACTTCCTGCACGGCATCCCACAATGGGCAATCAGCATCGGGCTGGAGAAGCGGCTGCCGGACGGCGGCTCCGAGGTGGTCGCCGGCTGCGTGTACGCGCCGGTGGTCGACGAGATGTTCTGGGCGGAGAAGGGCATGGGCGCCTACCTGAACGCCCGCCGCCTGCGCGTCTCCGCCCGCCGCGAGTTGCAGGAGGCGGTGTTCGCCACCGGCATCCCCTTTGCCAATGTCAGCCCGCGCAACCGCCTGGCCTTCGCCCGCACGCTGGGTCACCTGATGCCGCAGGTCGCCGGCATCCGCCGCTTCGGTGCCGCGGCGCTCGACCTCACCTGGGTCGCGGCGGGACGCTATGACGGGTTTTGGGAGCTGAACCTGAAGCCGTGGGATTTCACCGCCGGGATGCTGATCGTGCGTGAGGCCGGCGGCTACGCGACCGCGCCAGACGGCGGCGACCCACGGGAAGCCAACGGGGATATGGTAGCGGCGAACCCCTACATGCACCCGCTGCTGTGCGAGGCGGCGCTGCTGGGCATCCATGGCCGGCCAGCTTCGGCAGCTTCGCAGGCCATCGCGCCGGCGGAGATGGACCTTCCGGCCGCATGATACGCCCGGGCGCGGCAATGCTGCTGAGCCTGCTCATGGTGGCGTCGGCCTGCGCCACGACACCCATCGCCTGGGCACAGGTGACAGTCGATACGAACGCGCTGGACCAGTTGGCGCCGCCACACGCCCGACCGCCAGCCAAGCCAGCCCGCCGCGTCATCATCAAGCCGCGGGCCACAAAAGTCGTCAAGCCGGCCGTCGTGAAACCGGCGGCTCCCGCGAAACCCGCCCCGCCCCCGGTGCGCAGCGTGCCGGTGCCTGTGGCGCCGCCGCCACCTCCTGTACTGCCGCCGCCAATCACGGTTCCCACTCGGCCCGCGCCGCCACCCGCTGCGGTGAGTGTGCTGCCGGACGCGCCAGGCGAGGCAACCCCGGAGAAGGCCGGGCTGCGGCTGACGTTCGGCCCACAACGCGCCGACCTCAACCCGACCACCGACGCGGCGCTGCGCAAGCTGTTGCATGACGCGCCGGTGGGCGGCCTCGTCACCTATAACGTCACCGCCTACGCCGCCGGCAACGAGGACGACCCGTCCACGCCCCGCCGCATCTCGCTGGCCAGGGCACTGGCCGTGCGCAGCGTGATGATCACCGAGGGCGTACCCTCGATCCGAATCTACGTGAAGGCGCTCGGCGCACCCCAGCCCGCAACATCTGGCGCCGTCCCGGATGGCTCGCCCGACCGCGTCGACATCGGGGTGGTCGCTGCCTCGGCCGTTCCGGCGCCGCCACCGCCGCTACCGTCTTCCGCCGCGACGCCGAACCTCGGTGCCGGGCCCGTCGCCAAACTGGGCGCTCCGCCATGACCCGGCCAGTCGTCTATCTTTATCGCATGCTGGCGTTCCTCGCAGCGGTCACCCTGGTCGCGGCGCTGCTGTCTGGCCCGTTGCTGACCGCGTTCGCCAACAACGTGCTGCTCAACAGCCTCATCATGGGGGTGCTGTTCATCGGCATCGGCTGGAACATCCGCCAGACCACGCGCCTGGCGCCTGAGGTGAACTGGCTGGAGACATTCCAGCGCGCCCGCGCCCGGCTGGCCGCCCTGCCCGCGCCCCGGCTGCTGGCGCCCATCGCCAGTATGCTGGCACAGCGGGTGGTCAAGGCGCGCGAGGGCGGCGGGCGCGAGCCCAGCGATCGCTTCACCTTGTCCGCGCCGGCCATGCGCTCGCTGCTCGACAGCATCGGCAGCCGGCTGGACGAGAGCCGCGAACTGTCGCGCTACATGGTTGGCCTGCTGATCTTTCTCGGCCTGCTCGGCACGTTCTGGGGGTTGCTGCTGACAGTGACCTCGGTCGGCGATGTCATCAACGGCATGTCGGTCGGCTCGGGCGACATCAACCAGTTGTTCGATCAGTTGAAGAGCGGCCTCGCGCGCCCGTTGCACGGCATGGGCACGGCATTCTCCTCCTCCATGCTCGGTCTCGCCGGCGCGCTGGTGTTAGGTTTCCTCGACCTCACCGCCGGGCAGGCGCAGAATCGTTTCTACAACGAGTTGGAGGAGTGGCTGGCCGGCATGACGCGGCTGTCCTCGGGCGTGTTGGGCGGCGACGGCGAGGCCTCGGTGCCGGTGTACGTACAGGCGTTGCTGGAGCAGACCGCTGAGAACATGGAAAATCTCCAGCGTATCCTGGCGCGCGGCGAGGATGGGCGGCGGGAGGCGAACCTGGCGGTGATGTCGCTGACTGAACGGATCGGCACGCTGTCCGACACCATGCGCAGCAACCAGCAACTGATGCTGCACATCGCCGAGAACCAGTCGGCCCTGATCCCCGCGTTACAGCGGCTGGGCGAGCGGCGCTCCGACGCTGGCCCGGAGGATGCCTCACGCTCGCATCTGCGCAACATCGAGATGTATTTGGCGCGGCTGCTGACCGAGAGCGAGCAGGGGCGCGCCCAGACCACCGCCGAGTTGCGCAACGACATTCGCGTGCTGACCCGCACCATCGCCGCGATGGCCGAGGAGCAGCCGCGATGAGCGGGCACTAGCGATGCCAAGGTCGCGCCGCAGTTCGCATGTCGAAACGCTGAACCCATGGCCCGGCTATGTGGACGCGCTGTCCACGCTGCTGATGGTCATCATCTTCGTGCTGCTGGTGTTCGTGCTGGCGCAGGCGTTCCTGTCGGTGGCGCTGTCGGGCCGCGACAAGGCGGTCGACCGGCTGCAGCATGAGGTGGCGCAGATCTCCGATGCGTTGTCGCTGGAACGCGGCCGCACCACGGAGCTGCGCGCCGCCGTGGCGCAGGCGACGCGGGACCTGCAATCGTCGACCACGGCGCGGGACAGCCTGACCCGGCAACTGGCGGCACTCGCGGCGGCGCAGGCGCGCATGGCGTCCGAACACGACACGCTGGTCCATACCCGCGACAGCCTGACGGCGCAGTTGGCGGATCAGCAAACGCAGTCCCAGGCCGCCATTGCCAGCGCCGCCGAGTTGCAGGCGCAGCTCGGCACGGCGGCGAAGCAGGCCGATGCGCAGGCCCAGGATGCCGCCGCCACCATCGCCCAACTGGCCGAGGCACGGCGTGCCCTGGTCAGCGCCCAGGCCGATCTCGACGCCATGCGCAAACAGGCGGCCGAACTGGACCGCACCGTGCAGGTGGATCGCGCCACCATGCAGGTCCGCCTGTCCGACCTGGCCCACATGACCGAGCAGATGCAGTCGCTGGCCAACCTGCGCGACGATCTGACCCGTCAGGTGCTGGCGGCAAACGCGCGCGTCGCCGCGACCAAGGCGGAGCTGGATGCGGCCAGGAAGCGTGGCGATGTGCTCGACCAGACCGTGCAGGCCGACCGCGCCACCATCCAGGCGCGGGTGTCCGAACTGGCCCGCCTCGCCGAGCAGACACGCGCCCTCACTGCCCTGCGTGACCAGTTGGAGGCGCAGGCGCAGGCCGCCGCCGCCCGTGCCACCAGCGAGGCCGACCGGCGCGCGGCCGTGGCGGCGCAACTCGCCGACCAGCAGAAGCTCGGCGACAGCATCACCGCCAAGCTGGCGCAGGTGACGCAGGACACGGAGGCGTTGCGTCGGCAGCTTGCCAGCGTGCAACAGGCATTGCAGCTCTCGGAGGCGTCGACGCAGAGCAAGGATACCCAGATCGCGAACCTCGGCTCGCGGCTGAACGCGGCGTTGGCGCGGAAGGTGGAGGAGTTGCAGGGCTATCGGAGCGAGTTCTTCGGCCGGCTGCGGCAGGTGCTGGCCAACCGGCCCGGCATCCAGGTGGTCGGCGACCGCTTCGTGTTCCAGAGCGAAGTGCTGTTCCCGGCCGGCAGCGCCAACATGAGCGAGGGCGGCGATCAGCAGGTGCGGGCGTTGGCGGAAACACTGAAAAGCATCGCCCTGGAAATTCCGCCGGATGTTCATTGGATGCTGCGCGTGGACGGCCATGCCGACCGTCAGCCGATCAACCCGGATGGCGGCTATGCCACCAACCTCGACCTTTCGGCGGCGCGGGCGATTCATGTGGTCGAACTGCTGATCGCCGCCGGCGTGCCGGCCGACCACCTCGCCGCCACCGCGTTCGGCGATACCCAGCCGCTCGATTCAGCCAATACGCCCGAAGCCTATGCCAGGAACCGGCGCATTGAGATCCGCCTGACGGATCGGTAGGAGCGCGTCAGGTCGGCTCGCCTTCCGCCTTCAGCCGCAGCTTGGTCAGCCGGTCCTGCGCGCCGGCGGTGTGCGGGTCGATCGCCAGCAGCCTCTGCCACGCGGCCAGCGCGCCCGGCCAGTCGCCGCGCGTCTCCGCCAGTTGCGACACGGCGCTCAACGCCACGAAGTCTCGCGGCTCACGCGCCAGCACCGCCTCCAGGTCGGACAGGGCGGCGGCATAGCGGCCACTCAGAACACGCACCTGGGCACGGCGCACCAGCGCATCCGGCAGGCCGGGATCAAGCGTCAGCACGGCGTTGTAGTCGTCCTGAGCCTCGTTGAACGCCTGCGCCTGCAGGTCGCGGTCGCCACGCTCCAGCAGCAGATGAGCGGCGGGGGAGGCATCCTGCTGCCACAGCAGCCGGATACGGGTCTCCAGCGCGGTCGCCGTCAGTTCGTCTGGCGCGCCGCGCAGCGAATCGAGCAGGCGCGAGACCTCGGCCTGCCGCGCCGCCACGGCGGGGGTTGTCGCCTGCGCCACGCCGGCCAGCGCGCACAGCGTCATGGCAAGGCTTAGCGCGCGGACCCTGGACCGAGACGCGCGCACGCCCGGATCAGCCCTGGCGGGCCTTGAACCGCGGGTTCTTCTTGTTGATAACGTACACGCGGCCATGCCGGCGCACGACGCGGCAGTTCTTGTCGCGCGCTTTGGCCGACTTCAAGCTATTGCGAATCTTCATAGCGGAGGCCTTGGTTGGTGGCGGGTGTTGCGCCAAACGGTAGCGCGCGACCTAAAGCCAGCGACGCCCGCTGTCAACCTGAGCCGCTCAACCGATGGAGTGCCCGCATGGCCATCCCAGCGCCTATCACCCCCCGCGTTCCGCCTGACCAGGGGCCGGGAGCCTGGGTCGGCTTCCTGGCGGCGGCGTTCGTGGTCGTCGGCCTCACTGGCCTGTTCGCCACGTTTGCCGCGCCGTTGCCGCTGGAACGGGCGCTGGGCCGCGAGCAGGCGCTGGATGCGGCGATGGTGGCGGCGCATGGCCCGGACCCATTGGCGGCGTTGCAGGCTTTGCGCGACCGGCTCGACGACAGCGCCGACGCCGTGGTGCCGAAGCCGGGTGCGCCGGTGCCGGGCGACATCGACGCCCGCATCGCTGCCGAGCGCACCGCCATGCGTGCCCGGCTACTGGCCGACTCGCAGGCGACCAGCGAGCGGCTGCGGTGGCTGATCTGCATCGTCACCATCATGTCGGCGGTGTTCGGCGCGGCGGTAATGCACGCGGGACGCCGCCGTGCGACGCCGCCTGCACCGGGCGGCGCGCCATGACCGGGCGTTCGACCCAGCGGCTGAGCGCCCAGGATGCCAGCACAATCAGGGCCACCGCCGCGGCTGTCGCCGCCCAGGGGCCACGCCCGGATGCGACACTCCAGGCATTGACCAGCCCCAGCAAGGTGAGGTGGACCAGGTAGAGCGTGTAGGCGTGCCGGCTGACCAGGGCCGCCGGTGCCGCCAGCCAGCGCGGCGCCGCCATGGCGCGTGAGGCGGCCGGCAGGCAGAGCGCGAAGCCGACCGAGCAGAGCGGGAAGATCACGTTGGCCAGGAACAGCCGGTGCGGCATCATGCCGGAGAACTGGCCGGTCCAGATCGCCAGTATCACCCCGGCGCCGGCCACGAGGCAGGCCAGCGCCGCCGCCAGCCCAAGCCGTCGGCCATGCAGCAGACACGCCACCGCCACGCCGTAGCCGATGGCGTCGAGGCGGTAGAGCACCACCTTGCTGGTCACCTGGTCCCAGTCGACGTTGCCCGGCAGCATGGCCCGCAGCGACGGCGAGACGGTCAGCAACAGCACCACACCGACCCACAGCGCCCGCCTGCGTCCCAGCAGCCAAGTGCCGCCGACGATCAGGCTGGCAAAGATGAGGTAGAACCATTCCTCCACGGCCAGCGACCACGACACCGCGAACCAGTCGGCCAGCATCGGCCAGGCCAGGTTCTGCGTCAGCGTGAGATGGGCCAGCAGATGGCTTGGCCACGCCGCCAGACCCGCCAGCGCCGTGGCCGCGATCACCCCAATCCAGGCATAATAGGCCGGCAGGGTACGCATCCAGCGCCGCAGCATGAACACGCGCCAGGCGTCCCAGGCGGAGCGGCGGTCGCGCACCGGCCGCGCCGCCTCGATCAGCAGGCCGCCAATCAGGAATCCGCTGAGCACGAAGAATAGTTCGACGCCGAAGAAGCCGGCCACGGCGATGTTGAAGGGAAGCGGCACATGAAACCAAAGGGCAACGTAGGAGCCGCCGTGGCTGGCCAGGACCATGCCAATCGCCACCGCGCGCATGAGGTCCAGCCCGACCAGATGCCGCCGGCTGGATATTGGCGAGGCCAGCGGTGGCGAGGCGGGCAGTGGCGAAGCGGGCGGGGCTGCCCGGTCGGTGGCGGTGTTCGGGTCGGCCAGCACTGCACGGCTCCACGGATGGCTGCCCGCAACGTGTCGGGTGGCTGCGAACAACGCAATGCCGACGGCGTGATTTCACCGGTCATTAAGCCTTCGGCGGGATCATGGCGGCGCAAGGAACTTCAAGCATGCCCAGCGTTGCCAATCCCGCAGCCAATCCGGCCCCCGACCCACGCGATCGTTTCCTGGCGTTCGCCTTCGCCGGCGCCGAGTTGCTGGTGGAGACGCTGCCGGACGGACGGATCACCTTTGCCACCGGCGCTTTCCTGCCGCATTTCGGTCAGGCGAGCGCGGCGTTCGTCGGCAGGCATGTCGCCACCCTGATCGCCCCGGATCATCAGGCGGCGTTCGCGTTGGCGCTGCACGCCACCACCGCGCGCGGACGCATAGCGCCGATGCTGGTTCGCCTGGATGACATCGGCCGCAGCGTCATGTGCCTCTCGGCGCTGTTGCTGCCAAGCTCCTCGCCGCGCCTGTTCTTCAGCATCGGTCCACCGCCCACCCACACCCCCGATGGTCCCCAGGAGAGCAGCGGCACGCCGGTCCTACCTCCCGGTGCTGGCGCGATCGCCCGTGCCGCCGTGTTGCAGATGCAATGCGGCGGCGAGTCGGAAGGCGGCGGCTCGATCGGGCTGCTCGAACTGGCCGGTTGGGGCACGATGAAAAAACGGTTGTCGGCTGAAGCGTTGGATCATCTTCGTCAGCGGATATCGGAGTTGCTGGCTTCTGCCAGTACCTGTGCCATGGCGAGCGAAGTGTCGGAGGGCAGGTTCGGCGTGCTCAGTCCCAGCCTGCTCGACCTGGCGCCGGTGATCGCCCAACTGGAACAGCTACTCGCCAAGGACCCGGCCACCCGGCATGCACGGCTACAAACGGCGGACATCTCGTTGCGTCACAACCTGCCACCGTCGCAGGCGACGCGGGCGCTGCGGTTCGTGCTGTCCCGCTTCTCCGATGGCGGCATCGCGGCGGCCACGGCTGCGGGTGGGCCGGGTGGGCTGGGGAACATCATGGAACATGCCCAACGCCGCGCCGGCGCATTGCAGGAGGTGGTCGACCGGCGGCTGTTCCGCATGCTGTTCCAACCAGTGGTCAGCCTCGCCCATGGCAGGGTTCATCATTACGAGGCGTTGCTGCGTCCAAACCTGACGCCAGGGGGCATCACTGCCAGTACCCAGGACATCGTCGTGTTCGCCGAGGCGGTTGGCCTGTCGGAAGACCTCGACTTGGCCGTGCTCGGCGAGACACTGCGAGTGTTGCGAGTCACGTCCGCAGCGCTGGTGGCGGTCAACGTGTCCGGCCTGTCGATGCAGAGCGCCCGCTTCCGGGTCCGCGCGCTGGAGATGCTGGCCGCAGCCAAGCTGCCGGGTCGCATACTGATTGAGCTGACGGAGACGGCGGAGATCGAGGACATGGCCGCTGCCGCCGCCTGCATCGCCGATCTGCGTCGTTCCGGCGTGCCGATCTGCCTGGACGATTTTGGGGCCGGAGCAGCGGCGTTCCGCTACCTACGCGAGTTTCCGGTCGGGTTTATCAAAATCGACGGCAGCTTCGTCCACGACGCTGCCCGCAGCGCTCGGCACCGTGGCCTCGTCACTACCATGGTCGACCTTGCCCATACCGTCGGCGCGCAAACCGTCGCCGAAATGATCGAAACCGAGGAACAGGCCGGGCTGATGCGGGAACTCGGTGTGCATTATGGCCAGGGCTGGCTGTTTGGTCGCCCCGGCAGCCTGTCGGGGGTTCCGGCGTGATGTGGCGGGTGAGGTGATGTCATCGCCTCGGCACTGCAACGGTCGACAGGCGAGAGAGTCGCGCACAACAACTCGCGCGTGCATAAACGGCCGATGTCGTTACAACCTTCGGCCTCTCAACCACCGGCCTTCATCGTCCCGGACCTGCTGCTGCTTGCGCTCCGCCGGACCGTATTCGCCGCGGCTCTCGATCTACGCGACGCCATGGGATCGGACGACATCCGCGCGCGCCAGTTCGCCGTGCTCGAACTTTTAAGCCAACGCCCCGGAGCGCGTCAGAGCCAGATCGGGCCGGCGTTAGGCATGCAGCGCAACATACTGCTGTCCACACTTACTAAACTGGAGGATCGCGGGTTGCTGGAACGGCAGCGCGAACGGGACAGACGGACGTTTGCGCTATTTCTGACCGAAGCCGGACAGGTTGTGTTGACGCGCTGTCGGATCGTATGCCGCGCGCATGAGGCACGGCTATCGGAACGGCTTGGCGTTGGTGGCCGGTCGCAACTGTTAGCGTTGCTGGCCCGCATTACCAACCCGGCGTTCGACCTGCCTGCGAAGGCCGCCACGCCAGATGAGCCATCAGATAACCCGTCAAAGCAACGTCCGTCGTGACACGCCACAAGGTGTGAGCGACTCACGTGGCTTTGGCGGTGGTGTTGGCCGAGTCGGCTTCCGCCGCATCGCGGGCCAGCGCCGCCAGTTCGCGGAAGAAGGTGGCGCCACGGCTGGTGCGGCGTGCCAGGACGCGGCGCCGATCCTCACGATCTTCTTCCCGGCTGATCAGGTCGAACTGCACCAGCCGATCCATTACGCGCGTCACGCCGGGACGGGAGATGTTCATCTCATCTGCCAACGTGCTGACGGTATGGGTCGTCTCGGCGGTATAGATCAACAAGAACGCAGTGAGTTGGCGTGCCGTCAGGTCGCGCCCGTCACGGCGGACCAAGGCCAGCAGGGTGTCGCGCAGAACAGAAACGCGAGCGTCAGACATCGGACCGCTTGATGCAGGTTCCGCCGCCACATTGCCACGCCGCGACGGCTTCTGCGCACTACCCAATCTGACCATCGATGCTGTTCCACCCCTGGTGATTGGTGCCGCGTTGCTTTGGCTCATCGTTCGAACACCTTTTGTCATTCGTCGGTTAATGTGGCCTCATTGACGTGGCAGGGGTAATAAAGTTTTTGACATATGTTTACAATATCCCGAAAGGCATCACGCCAATCCTATGTAACGAATTGCCCTTCGACACTATCCATATGGCAACTTTCCTGATTGGGAAAGTTCTATTGCGGTCGCTGCCGGAGGGATTGGCCTGGGTGCGCATCGTCGAAACCGAGGCATATCCCCCTGGAGACCCCGCTTCGCACGCTTATCGGCGCGAAACAGCCAGAAATCGATCAATGTTTGCTGAACATGGTCGCGCTTACGTGTACTTGGCCTATGGCACCGCATTCATGCTGAACGTGTCCAGCGAGGGGGCTGGCATCGGGGCAGCAGTACTGATTCGTGCCGTGGCGCCCGAGGG
>JAYTQW010000069.1:0-3200 GCA_043746535.1 Rhodospirillales bacterium | reverse complement strand
GTCGCGGTGCTGCGTCGGGAAGGCGTGGACATCGCACGCCGGACCGTGGCCAAATATCGGGATGTGCTGCGCATACCCAGTTCGGTGCAGCGCAAACGGGAGAAGGCCATGTCGGCTTGATAACAGCGCCCGATAGAGGCGCCGGCCAATGGCGGTCCCGAACACGTGGGGTGAGGTAAACACATGCAGATCACGGTATCGGGCAAGCAGGTTGACCTGTCTGAGGCGCTCCGGGTGCGTATCTCCGACCAACTCGACACCATTGCCGGCAAATACTTCGATCATGCCCTGGAAGCGAGCGTCACCTTCAGCCGCGCCCGGAGCTTTTTCACCTGCGACATCAACGTGCATGCGGGACGCGGGCTGACCGTGCGCGGCGAGGGCGAAGCGGCGGACGCCAACGCCGCTTTCGACGATGCCGCCGAACACATCGCCAAGCGCCTGCGCCGCTATCGCCGGCGGGTCAACGACCACGCGCGCGATATCGCCGCCCGCGAGTTGCCAAAGACGGCAAGGACCTACGTGTTGCGCCAGGAAGACGAGGAGGCGCCGGCCCGCGCCGATGGCGTGGCTCCACCGGCCACCTACGCAACCGTGGTGGCAGAGACGCCGACCGAGATATTGACGCTTTCGGTCAGCGACGCGGTGATGCGAATGGACTTAGCCGACCAGCCAGTGCTGACGTTCCGCAACAACACCAACGGCGAAATCAACGTGGTCTACCGCCGCAGCGACGGGCATATCGGCTGGATCGACCCGGCCGGCAGCGCTACCTAAGACTATGCCCTGGCCGGAACCGGTTCCGGCCAGGAAAGCTTGGGCGCTCGTCAGTGGACCAGGGTCGCGACCATCTCGTGTTCGATAATCGCGGCCAGGGCCAGATCGCGGTCCTCGGCCACTGCCATCGGCGAGCCGTCGGCGGCGTGGATAGCGTAAGCCTTGGCGCCGTTCATCATCACCGGCTTCACATAGGCGATCTGCTCCACACCGAGCTGGGCCAACTGCTCGACCGACAGGCGACGGATGTCGATGATGGCGGCGCCAAGCTTGTCTGGGGATGACTGCGGTATATTCATCGAAATTCTCCTGAATCAGGCTTTGTCACTATGGTCGGCGTCGATCACCGGCGGCGACGGCTCAACCCGGACCGGGGTGCCGGTCTTCTGGGCCGAGCGGGTTATCTGAATCGTCTTGACGCGGACTTCGGGCTGCGGGCGGGCGAGATCGACATGCAGCAAGCCGTTGTCGAGCCAGGCACCCTTGACCTCGATTCCCTCGGCCATGACGAAGGCACGCTGGAACTGCCGGGCGGCGATGCCCCGGTGCAGGAAGATACGCCCCTGCCCGTCATCGGTCTGCCGGCCGCGGATCACCAGTTGGTTGTCCTCCTGGGTGATCTGCAAGTCGTCCATGGTGAAGCCGGCAACCGCCAGGGTGATGCGCAGCCCGGTCGAACTGATCTGCTCGATATTGTAGGGCGGATAGCCATCCGAGGATGTCTTGGCAGCGCGCTCGAGCATCTGTTCCAGATGATCGAAGCCCAGGAACAACGGCGACGCGAACACGCGAGTGGTCATGGCCTCCTCCATCGAGCGAAGCGATAGGCGAGTCCCTTGAAGGCAACCCGTCGCAGTCTAATTTGGCCTGCCTGCCATGGGTTGCAAGCCCGAACGCATGACTGGATGATACGCCATGCCATCTGATCCAATCTTAACCGCAAGCGTCGAGACGCTGCCGATCCTGATTGCGCCGCACCCGGCGCTGAAGGCGCGGGCGCGCGACGTGCGGCCCGGCGACGGCGACCTGATCCGCGATCTGGTGCCACGCATGTTCGAGACGATGTACCGGGCGCCCGGCATCGGCTTGGCCGCGCCGCAGATCGGCCATGGCATCCGGCTGGCGGTGGTGGACCTGATGCCCGACGAGAAGCGCCAGCAGATCGTGCTGATCAACCCGCGCATCGTCGCCCAGGGCACCGAACTGGTGGCGCGCGAGGAGGGCTGCCTCAGCCTGCCCAACCAATATGCCGAGGTGACGCGCCCGGGCCAGGTCCGGGTGCAGTACCTGGATCTTGACGGTGTGCGGCGGGAGTTGGAGGCGGACGGCCTGCTTGCCGCCTGCGTACAGCATGAGATGGACCACCTCGACGGCGTGCTGTTCACCGACCACCTTTCCACGTTGAAGCGCAACATGATCCTGCGCCGCCTCGCCAAGGAACAGCGCCAGAAGGCCCTGTAGCGTGCGCCTTGCGTTCATGGGCAGCCCGGATTTCGCGGTGCCGACGCTGCGCGCGCTGCATGCGGCCGGGCATCAGGTCGCCGCCGTGTACTGCCAGCCGCCGCGTCCGGCCGGGCGCGGCCAGGCGGTGCAGGCCTGCCCGGTGCAGCGCGCGGCGGAGGCATTGGATCTTGCGGTACGCACGCCGGCCAGCCTGAAGCGGGACGCGGGGGCGCAGGCGGCGTTCGCCGAACTCGGTCTGGATGTGGCGGTGGTCGCCGCCTATGGCCTGATCCTGCCGCCGGCGGTGCTGGCGGCGCCCAGGCTCGGCTGCGTCAACGTCCATGCCAGCCTGCTGCCGCGCTGGCGTGGCGCCGGGCCGATTCAGGCCGCGATCCTGGCCGGCGACAGCGAGAGCGGCGTCACCATCATGCGGATGGAGGCGGGCCTCGACACCGGGCCGATGCTGCTGCAAGGCCGGGCGCCGATCACGCCGTCGACCACCGCCAGCACGCTGCATGACGAACTGGCGGCGATGGGCGCCGCGTTGCTGCTGCGCGCCCTGGACACGCAGCCGGCTTCGGTGGCGCAACCGGAACAGGGCGTCACCTACGCGCCGAAGCTGTCCCGCGCCGACGGCCTGCTCGACTGGAGCCGCGACGCGCGGGCATTGGACCGCCAGGTGCGGGCGCTGAACCCCTGGCCGGGCACGTTCACCACGCTGGACGGCGAGACGCTGAAGGTGCTTGCGGTGGCGGTCGCCGCGTTGGACGGGGCGGCTGGCGAGACGCTGGACGACGCGCTGCTGGTCGGCTGTGGCAGGGCCGCGCTGCGGCTGTTGCGGGTGCAGGCGCCCGGCCGTGCCGCGATGGACGCCGCCGCGTTCCTGCGCGGACGCCCGGTCGGCGCGGGCACGCGGCTGGGCTGATGCCGCGCTACGCCCTGGTCATCGAATATGACGGCCATGACTTCGTCGGCTGGCA
>JAYTQW010000068.1:0-1639 GCA_043746535.1 Rhodospirillales bacterium | reverse complement strand
GGTGCGGGCGCCGGGCGAGGAGGTGCATGTGGCCGCCTTCGCCACCGAGCGGGTTGGCGGCGATGGCGTCCGCGAGGCGCTGTGGCTGCACACCAGCCCGGAGTTCGCCATGAAGCGGCTGCTGGTGGCGGGCAGCGGCCCGATCTTCCAGTTGGCCCGGGTCTGGCGCAACGGCGAGGGCAGCGACCGCCACGCCGCCGAGTTCACCATGCTGGAGTGGTATCGCCCGGACGCCACGCTGGACGACCTGATGGACGAGACCGAGGCGTTGCTGCGCGCGGTGCTGCCGCCGGACGTGGCGCCGTTCGAGCGGCTGCGCATGGCCGAGGCCTTCCGCCGCCACGCCGATGCCGACCTGCTCGGCACGCTGGGCGACGCGGCGGCGCTTGCCGCGTCGTGCGGGATGGAACGGCGCGATGGCGAGGGTTGGGAAGATCTGTTCTTCCGCATCCTGCTGGCGCGCATCGAGCCAGCTATCGGCCACGACCGGCCCTGCTTCCTGACCCACTGGCCGGCGGCGCAGGCGGCGCTGGCGCGGCGCGATCCGGCCGATCCGCGCGTGGCGCTGCGCTTCGAGCTGTTCGCCGGCGGCATGGAGTTGGCAAACGCCTTCGTCGAACTGACCGACGCGCCGGAGCAGCGTGCGCGCTTCGTGGCGGACCGCGCGCGACGGCACGCGCTGTACGGCGGCCCGGACTGGCCGTTGGACGAGGATTTCCTGGCCGCGTTGGCGCACGGGATGCCGGCGGCGGGTGGCGTGGCACTCGGATTTGACCGGCTGGCGATGTTGGCGAGCGGTGCCACGCACATCGATCAGGTGCTATGGCTGCCGTTATGAAACGGACAACCATCCTGCTTGCGGCGACGGCCTTGCTGCTGAGCGCCTGCGCGTCGCACTCGCTGGAACGGCGGCAGGCGTTGCTGGCGCCACTGGTCGGGCAGAGCGAGGCCGACCTTGTGCGGCAGCTCGGCGTGCCCTCACGCACGCTGGAGACCGACGGTCACCGTTTCCTGGCCTACACCGAGCGCCGGGCCGAGGTGATACCGGCCGCCAGCGGCTTTGTCGGCGCGCCGTTCCCGTTCCGTGGTTTTGGCGGTTTCGGTGGGTTTGGTGGCTTCGACGATTTCGAGGGCACCAGTTTCCCGCCCGCCCTGATCCAGCATGTGTGCGAGACGACGTTCGAGATCGTCGCCGGCCGCGTGGCCGGCTTCAGCCTGCGCGGCGACGATTGTTGATGAAATAAAGCATTACGCCGTCGCATCCGATGGCGGGCGCTAGCGGTTATCCCCAGCGAAGGGCGGCGATGGGCCGCCTACCGAAAAGGGAAAATGCAATGAACACTCGTAGGATCGCTCCGGCTCTTCTCGCCGTGGGCCTGCTCGCGGCCTGCACGCAGCCGATGAGCCAGTCCGCGTCCGCGCAGACGGTAATGCCAGCCACCCCGGCGATGACCGATCCGATGGTCGGCGGCGCCGCGATGTATCCGCAGAAGAACATCGTCGAGAACGCGGTCAATTCGAAGGACCATACCACGCTGGTTGCCGCCGTGAAGGCTGCCGGCTTAGTTGACACGCTGGAAGGCCCTGGGCCGTTCACCGTGTTCGCGCCGACCAACGAGGCATTCGACATGCTGCCGAA
>JAYTQW010000067.1:0-3656 GCA_043746535.1 Rhodospirillales bacterium | reverse complement strand
CGTCTCGCGGCGGCGCTGTCTGGGCAGGCCGTCGTGGCAAGCCCGGTGCGGCGGGCGCAGGAGACGGCGCAGCCGATAGCGGCGGCACTCGGCCTGGTTGTGGAAACCGACCCGGCCTTCGCGGAAATCGACTTCGCCGGCTGGACCGGGGCGACCTTCGAGGCTCTGCGCGCCGCCCCCGGCTGGCACGACTGGAACGCCTTCCGCAGCACGGCGCGGGTGCCGGGCGGGGAGGCGATGCTGGCTGTGCAGGCGAGGGCGGTGGCGGCCATCGCGCGGCTGGCGGAGGCCTGGCCCGATGCCGAGGTGGTGGTGGTCAGCCACGGCGACGTCATCAAGGCGATACTGGCGCACGTCCTCGGCGCCCCGCTCGACCTGCTGCGACGGATCGAGGTGGCGCCGGGGTCGATCAGCCGCGTGGCGCTGACCGCCGCCGACGCCCGCGTGCTGGGCGTCAACCTGCCGCCGCCGCCCTGACCTCCGCCGCCACGCCGGCCCAGTCGCCGGGAGCCGGCTGCCGGAACAGCCGCATCGACGGATACCACGGCGAGTCGGCGCGGCCCCGCATCCAGCGCCAGTCCGCGTCGTGCTTCAGCAGCAGCCAGGTCGCGACGCCCAGCGCCCCGGCCAGATGCGCCACCATGGTATCGACGGTGACGACCAGGTCGAGGCCGGCGATCAGCGCCGCCGTGTCGGCGATGGCCGCACCGCAGCCTTGCGGGTTGCGCACGCGCAGCCACCCGGGTGCCGGTTCCGGCTGCAAGCAGACGAGTTCGCGCACCGCCAGCACCGGGGGCAACGCCGGGGCGAGCAACGCCAGCGGCACGGAGCGCGCGGCATCCCAGCCGCCCGCCTGCCAGCACAGCCCGACGCCGCCCGCCGATGCCGCCGCCACGCGCAGGTACGGCGCCGGCGCCGCATCGGCCGGCAGCCGCAGCGCGTGCGCCAGCTCCATGATCTCGATGTCGCATCCGGACGTTGGCGCCGGCGACGCCATATCGAACGCGATCACCTGGTCGGCACCTGGCGCGTCCGCCAGCAAGCCCCGCAGCGCCGGCTGCACCTCCAGCGTCACCGAGGCGGCCCGCGCCCGCAACGCCGGCAGGAAGCGCACGAATTGCAGCGTGTCGCCGAGGCCGTGATAGCAGCGCACCAGCACATGACGGCCGTCGAACGGCTGCCCGTCCCAGACCCAGCGCAGGTGGTACGCCATCCCCGGATCGTCGCGCGTCGCGGGGTCGCGGGCCGCCAGCACGGCGTCGCTGACCGCCCAGGCGGCGGCCTCGTCGCCGCGCCGCATCGCCGCCATCCACTTGGTCTGCGGGTCGGTTTGCAGGTCGCGCATACGCATCGGCAACGCCGCCGGCAGCGCAACGTTGCTGCATCGATCAAGCACAGGCAGGCACCCGGTGACGCTGGCCCCCTACGACGCGGTGGTGTTCGACCTCGACGGCACGCTGGTCGACACCGAGACGCTGTACCGGCAGGCGTTCATGGAGGCTGCGGCCTCACTTGGCTTCGTCATGGCCGCCGACCGCTATGCGGGCCTGGTCGGCATCGCCAGCCGGGAGCGGGCGCCGCTGCTGCTGGCGGCGTTCGGCGCGGGCTTCCCGCTGGAGGCGTTCTTCGCCGCCTACCGCGCGCGCCGTGCGATGCTGCTGGGCGCTGGCGTGCCGGTGCGCGAGGGGGCCGCGTCGTTGCTGCGGCGGCTGGCGGTGCCGAAGGCGGTGGCCACCTCGGCCAGCCGCCCGACCGCGAGCGCCCATCTGCGCCGCACCGGGCTGGCCGGGCATTTCGCGCATGTGGTGACGCGCGACGACGTGACGCGGGGCAAGCCGGCGCCGGACGTGTTCCTGCTGGCGGCGCGGCGGCTCGGCGTGGCGCCCGCGCGCTGCGTTGCCGTGGAGGACTCCCCGCCCGGTGCGGCGGCGGCGCGGGCGGCCGGGATGCGGGTGGTGCTGGTGGGCGCCGAGGGCTGCCGCGACCTGCTGGCGGTCGCGGGACTGCTGCTGCCCGGAACCCATGGCAACGTTCATTCGTTGACCGCGATGTAATTGCAGCCGGAGACATTCCGCATGGTGGGCCGCGCGTGAGGATCGTCGTGTTCGGCCTCGCCGTCAGCTCGTCCTGGGGCAACGGCCACGCCGCCCTGTGGCGCGGCCTGATCGCCGCCCTGCACGCGCAGGGCCACCATGTCACCTTCTTCGAGCGCGACGTGCCCTACTACGCCGAGAACCGCGACCTCACCGATCTTCCAGGCGGCGGCGAACTGGTGCTGTACGACGCGTGGGACGCGGCCGCCGCCCGGCGCGCGGCGGACGGCGCCGACGTGGCCATCGTCACGTCCTACTGCCCCGACGCCCTCGCCGCGACCCGCATCGTGCAGGACAGCCGGGCGGGGTTGCGCTGCTTCTACGACCTCGACACGCCGGTGACACTGAGCCGGCTGGAGGCCGGGGAGCCGGTCGCCTATCTCGGCGAGGATGCCCTGCGCGGCTTCGACCTCGTGCTCAGCTACACCGGCGGTCGGGCGCTCGACCTGCTGCGCAGCCGCCTCGGCGCCCGGCGGGTGGCGCCGATCTACGGCTCGGTCGATCCGGCGGTGCATCGCCCCGCCCTGGCCGCCCCGCAGTACCGCGCGGCGCTCTCCTATCTCGGCACCTACGCCGCCGACCGGCAGGCGGTGTTGGAACGGCTGTTCGTGGCGCCGGCCCGCGCCCGGCCGGAGCAGCGTTTCGTGCTCGGGGGCGCGATGTACCCGAAGGACTTCCCCTGGACCGCCAACGTCTATTTCGTCCGCCACCTGCCGCCGGGCGAGCACGCCGCGTTCTACGCCTCCTCGCGCCTGACGCTGAATGTCACCCGCGCGGCCATGGCGGCGATGGGCTGGTGCCCGTCCGGGCGGCTGTTCGAGGCTGCGGCGTGCGGCGTGCCGGTGCTGAGCGACAGTTGGGAAGGGCTGGACGCCTTCTTCGAGCCGGGCCGCGAGATCCTGGTGGCCGGCTCGACCGCGCAGGCATTGGCCGCACTCGACCTGTCCGACGCCGAACTGGCCGCCATCGCCCGCGCCGCCCGCGAGCGCACGCTGGCCGAACACACGGCGGCACGGCGGGCGCGCGAGATGGTGACGGCGTTCGAGCGGGCCGCCGCACGGGCGCCCACCTGATGTGGGGCATCGTCCCCGCCGCCGGGCACGGCAGCCGCATCCAGCCGCTGGCGTTCTCCAAGGAGCTGCTGCCGGTCGGCTCGCGCCGCGACGCCGGCGGGATCGAGCGGCCACGCGCGGTCAGCGAGTACCTGGTCGAGCGCATGGCCCGCGCCGGCGCCCGCAAGCTGTGCTTCGTGATCTCGCCGCTGAAGTTCGACATCCTCCAGTACTATGGCGGCAACGTCGCCGGCATGGCGGTGGCCTACGTCATCCAGACCCGGGCCAGCGGCCTGTGCGACGCCATCTTCTGCGCGCTGCCGCTGATCGCCCCGCACGAGCCGGTGGTGGTGGGCCTGCCCGACACGGTGTGGTTCCCCGAGGATGCGTTGTGCCGGCTCCCCACGGATTGCCTGGCCTTCCTGCTGTTCGCCGTCGACAGTCCGCAACTGTTCGACGCGGTGGTGATGGATGCCGAGGGCCGCGTGCTGGAGATCGAGGTGAAATCGTC
>JAYTQW010000066.1:0-1680 GCA_043746535.1 Rhodospirillales bacterium | reverse complement strand
ATCCCGGGCGTCGGCCCGATCGTCGCCGCTGGCTGGCTGATTGCCACCGTGACCGGCGCCGGCGTCGGTGCAGCCGCAGGCGGGCTGATTGGCAGCCTGACAGGGGCCGGCATCAGCGAAGCCGACGCCAACACGCATGCCGAGGGCGTGCGGCGCGGCGGCACCCTGGTCACGGTGCGCGCCGACGAGATGCGGGCGAGCGAGATCGAGACGCTCATGAGCGGCCACAACCCGGTCAATATCCAGAGCCGGGCCGCCGAGTACACCAAGGAAGGGTGGAGCCGCTTCGACGAGAACGCCGCCCCATACAGCGGCAGCCGGTCCGCAGCCGTGCCGCCGATGACCACCAACCGCTAACAGCCCGATTGATCAGGCCGCCGCGACCCGCAGCCTCTCCGCGGTGCGCGCGCGGCCGATCAGCGGCAGCAACGCCCGCAGTTCGGGCCCGTGCTCCTCGCCGGTCAGGGCCACCCGCAACGGCATCAGCAGAGCGTGACCTTTGCGGCCGGATGCCGCCTTCAACGCGCCGGTCCAGGCATCCCACACCGCGCCGTCCCAAGGCTCCGCCGGCAACAAGCCGAGCGCCGCGTGCAGGAAACCCGCCTCGCCCTCCATCACCGGCGGCACAATGCTGCCAGCCACCACATCCCACCAGCCGCGCGCCTCGGTCAGCAGGTCTATGTTGCCCCGGATCGCCAGCCAGAACGCCTCGGTGGCCCCCGCTGGCAGCCGCGCGGCCACGTCCGCGAACGCGGCAGCGTGCAGCATGCGGCGGTTGAGCGCCTGAAGCTGCACGATGTCGAAGCGGGCGCTCGACGACGAGAACCGCGCCAGGTCGAAGTCGGCCACCTGTTCCGCCAACGTCATTGGCTCCGGCGACGCCGACGACCCCAGCCGCGCCAGGTATGAGGTGATGGCGACCGGATCCACCCCATCGGTGCGCAGCCGCCGCAGCGACAGGCCATCGAACCGTTTGGACAGCTTCTCGCCGCCCTCGTCCAGCAACAGCGGCACATGCGCGAACGCCATCCTGGGCGGCTTTACCCGCTCCGCCTGCGCCAGCGCCGCCAGGATATCGAGCTGCACGCCAGTGCCGGTCACATGGTCCTCGCCCCGGATGACGTGGGTGATGTGGGTGTCGAGGTCGTCTACCACCGAGGTGAACGTGTAGAGTGGCGAGCCGTCGGCGCGGATCAGCACCGGGTCGGAGATGGCACCCAGCTTAACGCTGCGCTCGCCCAGCACCATGTCGGTCCATGACGGCTGCTCCCCCGACAGCAGGAAGCGCCAATACGGCCGTTTGCCGCCCGCCTCCGCAGCCGCACGCTGGGCGGCGGTCAGCTTCAACATGGCGCGGTCATAGATCGGCGCCTGATGCCGCTTCAGCCGAAGTTCGCGCTTGAAGCGCAGCTCATCCTCGCTCTCGAAGCACGGATACAGCCGCCCGGTCCGTTTCAGCGCCTCCGCCGCCGCCGCATAACGCACCAGCCGGTCTGACTGGCGCAGCGTCTCGTCCCAATCGAGACCCAGCCAAGCGAGATCGCGGTCGATCGCCTCGGCATAGGCGGCGGTGCCGCGCGCGGTGTCGGTGTCGTCCAGGCGCAGCAGGAAGCTGCCGCCGGTCTGGCGGGCGAACAGCCAGTTCAGCAGCGCCGGGCGGGCGTTGCCGACATGCAGGTA
>JAYTQW010000065.1:0-14927 GCA_043746535.1 Rhodospirillales bacterium | reverse complement strand
GCCGGCGCGCACCTTCGGGCAGGCCGGCAGTTGCGGCTGGCGGGTCTCCGCCATCACCGCGCAGCGCCGCGCCACCGCCAGCGTGTTGTCGCAGGCTTCCGGCAGGTCGGCGAACAGCGCGCGCATGGCCGATGCTGGCTTGAACCAATGCTCGGTCGTGACCCGGCGGCGGTCCCGCTCGGCCTGCTGGCGGCCCTCGGCGATGCACAGCAGGGCGTCATGGGCGAGGTGCATCTCGGCCGTGGCGAACATGCAGTCGTTGGTGGCGACCAGCGGCACGCCGGCGGCGTCGGCCAGCGTGATCAGCCCCGGCTCGATCGCCTGTTCATGGGCGAGGCCGTGGCGGTGCAGCTCCATCATGACGCGGTCGCCGAACGCCTCGCGCATCCGCGCCAGCATCGCCGCCGCCGCCTCGCGCTGGCCCTCCATCAGCAGGCGGGCGATCGGGCCGCCGGTGCCGCCGGTCAGCAGGATCAGGCCACCGGCGTTGGCCGCCACCAGCTCCCACGGCAGTTGCGGCTTCAGGCCGGGTTCGGTGTCGAGGAAGCCGCGCGAGGACAGCCGTTGCAGGTTGGAAAAGCCCGCCGCGTCCTGCGCCAGCAGCACCACCGGGTCGGGTGGCAGCCTAGAGTCGGGCCGCGCCAGGGCGATCTGGCAGCCGATGATCGGCTGCACACCGGCCTTCACGCAGGACTGGCTGAACTCCAGCGCTCCGAACAGGTTGCCGGTGTCGGTGATGGCGACCGCCGGCATGGCGGCGGCGCGGGCGAGTGCCGGGAGCTTGTCGGCCTTGATGGCGCCCTCGCTCAGCGAGTACGAGCTGTGCGCGCGCAGGTGCACGAAATCGGCGTGGGCCATTACAGCTTCTCCACCCGGCCGTGGCGCAGCGTCACGGTGCGGTCCATGCGCGCGGCCAGATCGGGGTTGTGGGTGGCGATCAGTGCCGCGAGACCGGCGGTGCGCACCATCGCCAGCAACTCGTCGAACACCACGGCGGCGGTGCCGACATCGAGGTTGCCGGTCGGCTCGTCGGCCAGCAGCAGGCGCGGCGCGTTGGCCAGGGCGCGGGCGATGGCAACCCGCTGCTGCTCGCCGCCCGACAGCTTGCCGGGCAGGCTCTTCGCGCGCGCGGTCAGGCCGAAGCTGGCCAGCAGCCGGGCGGCGCGGGCCTCGGCGGTGCTGCGGGGCGTGCCGGCGATAAGCTGCGGCAGGACGATGTTCTCCGTCGCGGTGAACTCCCCCAGGAGATGGTGGGACTGATAGACGAAGCCCACGGAGTCGCGGCGGATGGCGGTGCGCGCCGTGTCCGACATCGCCCCGGCGTCGCGGCCGGCGATCATCACGGCGCCGCCATCCGGCTTCTCCAGCAGCCCGGCCAGATGCAGCAGGGTCGACTTGCCGGTGCCGGATGGCGCCACCAGCGCCACGATCTCGCCAGCGCGCAGGGTGAGGTCGGCGCCGTCGAGCACGTGCAACGCCACGTCGCCGCTGCGGAAGGTGCGGCGGACGCCGCGCAATTCGAGCACCACGGCGGCGGTCACGTCGGATGCGGCGTCATTCGCGGCGTCATTCATGGCGCAACGCCTCCACCGGATCGGTCCGCGCCGCCCGCCAGCTTGGATAGATCGTCGCCAGCAGGCTGAGCGCCAGCGCCATGCCGATCACCTGGCCCACCTGCGCCCAGTCCAGCCGTGCCGGCAGTTGCGACAGGAAATACACCTCCGGGTTGAACAGGTTGGTCCCGGTCAGGCTTTCCAGCGCATGGCGGATACGCTCGATGTTGAGGCAGAAGACGATGCCGAGCCCGGCCCCCAGCACGGTGCCGGCGATGCCGACGAAGGCGCCGCACATCAGGAAGATGCGCAGCACCGAGCCGGCGCTGGCGCCGATGGTGCGCAAGACGGCGATGTCGCGGGTCTTGTCCTTGACCATCATGATGAGGCTGCTGACCACATTGAACGCCGCCACCAGGATGATGAGCGTCAGGATCAGGAACATGACGTTGCGCTCGACCTCGACGGCGGCGAACAGGGAGTTGTTGGACTGGGTCCAGTCGATGATGCGCGCGGGTTGCGGCATGTCGGCCAGGGCGACGCGGACCTCGTGGTTGACCTCGGCCACATGGTCGGGGTCGGCCACCATGACCTCGATCTGGGTCACGCCGCCGGGCGCCTTGAAATAGACCTGGGCGGCGTCCAGCGGCATGAACACGAAGCTGGTGTCGGCCTCGTTGAAGCCGACCGAGAAGATCGCCGCCACGCTGTAGGCGCGCACGCGCGGCACGTTGCCGAAGGCGGTCGCCTGGCCCTGCGGCGAGATCAACGTGAGCTTGCCGCCGATGTTGAGGTTGAGGCGCTGCGCCAGGCCGATGCCGATGGCGACCGCGTCGTCGCCGTGGAAGTTGTCGAGCGAGCCGGCGCGGATGTTGCCGCTGACCTCCCGCAGCGATTTCAGGTCGGCCTCGCGCACGCCGCGCACCAGGCCGCCGAACGAGCCGCCCCGGTCGGTGGTGAGCAGCGCCTGGCCCTCGACGATCGGGATCGCGTTGGTGACGCCGGGGAGGGCGCGCACGCGGGCGGCGATGGCGTCGAAATCCTGCAACGGCGGCCCGGCGGCGTAGATGCCGAGATGGCCGTTGAGGCCGAGGATGCGGTCCATCAACTCGGTGCGGAAACCGTTCATGACACTCATGACGATGATCAGCGTGGCGACGCCGAGCGCGATGCCGACGAGTGAGAAGATGGCGATGATGGAGACGAAACGCTCGCCACGCCGCGCACGAAGGTAGCGGCCGGCCACGGCGCGCTCGAAGGGTCCGAACATGGCGCATAGATGCGCGGGCGGGCAGGTCATGGCAACTGGCATGGCAGCCGGGCATAGAATCCGTGGTTGCAATGCGCGGTGGCGGGGCGATGTGCGTGCGATGGCGAAGATGCGCAAGAAGGCGGAGTTGCCGGAAAAGGTTTGCGCCACCTGCGGACGGCCATTCGCGTGGCGGCGCAAGTGGGCGAAGGTCTGGGATGAGGTGAAGTACTGCTCCGACCGCTGCCGGGCGGCGCGGACGGGCGGCAAGCCTGCTTAGGCGACGGGTTTCAGGCGCCGGGTTTTAAGCGACCGGCCGGTTGAACGGCATCGCGCTCACGCTGGCGGCGACTTCCGGACGCATGGTCCAGCGCCAGAGGCCGTCGTCCTTCTTCGGGTCGGGGCCGGTGGCGAGCGTCAGCGTCCAGATCGGCGTGCCGTCGGCGCGGCGGTCCGGCTCGTAGCCCAGGTCCTCGGCCACCAGACGGGCCAGCTTGCCGAACTTGTCATGGGCGTTGGCAAAGGTCGGGTAGCCCGCCGAGGCGGCCAACTCGGTGGCGCTCAGGGTGCGGTCGGGCGCCACCAGCATCGCTTTCAGCATGTGCCGGTGATGGTCGAGGATCTTCGGCTCCAGCCGGGCGAAGGCGTCGGCGAACTCCGACTGTGTGGGCACGCCGTCCAGCCGGGCCGCCAGTTCACGGGCGTCGCGGGCATCCAGCAGCCCGCGCATGACCCGTACCACCTCGTCGACCGAAGCCGCCTCGGCATCGGCCACGGCCTTGCGCCCGGCAAAGGCGCGCGCCTTCATCTTGCGGCCGAACGCCATGGTCTTGATCACGTAACGGCCGTGGTCGTATTGCCCGGACACCTTCATCGAAGTCACCTTACATTGCCGCGCATCGCGGTCGCTTCGATGCCGACACCAGACATGGGCCTCCATGGACTGTCCCGCAACAGAATGCTGGTGGCACCGCCGCCTGGTCCGAACAACTACCCGGTGGCGCGCGCCCGGAAGAACCGCCACAGCCGCGCCGACGCCGGCCGTCGCACCCACCACGCCGCCAGTGACCGCTCCGCCTCGGCATCAGCGGTGGCGCCGAACGCCGCAACCGCCGCCACGCTGCGCTCGGAGAACACGCGCTCCGGCAGCCATGTCGCGCCGTTGTCCGGTTCGGACCGCCGCAGATGCGTGAACAGCCGTTCGACCGCGAGGACCTCGCTTTCCTGCAATTCGCGGCCGAGCTGGTTGGCGGTCAGGCGGGCCAGCGCCCGTCGCGGCGTCTCACGCTCATTGACCCGCCGGTCGGCAAGCTCGCCGAGCAGCGTCGCCGGCAGGCCGACCAGCGGCAGGAAGTCCATCACCACCGAGCCGGACCGCTTCGCCGGCCTATAGCGCCGCCACACCACTTGCGCGTGGCGATGGCTGCGCCACGCCGCGCGAAGCTGGCGGTAGTTGAACTGGAACAGCCATTGCCGGTACTGCACCCGGCCGGTCATGGCGATTTCGGCGCTGAAGATGTCGAACGTATTGGGGAAGCCGTGTTTCAGCAGTTCCATGTATAACGACAGCGCATATGAGGCAGCGTCGCGGACATAGACCAGCACGCACACCCGGCGGCCAAGCTGGCGCAACGGCTGCACCAGCGGCGCTAGCGCGGCGGGATTGTCCATGAAGCTTTCAAAATCCTCGCTGGACAGCACAGCGTCGCCGTCGAACGCGGCAATCTGCGCCACCGCATCGGCGATGGTGAGCGCATCCGGGCTGAACTCCGACCGCCCGGAAATCTGCCAGGCAAGGTTGTGGTGGCCGGCGTGCTCGTCGCCGCTGGCCGGGTACAGCACGCCATGCGCCCGCAGCGTGTCGCGCCCGTCGGCGAGCGCGGTCTGGATCGCGGTGGTGCCGGTCTTGTGTAGGCCGCAATGGATATAGACCGTGCGCCGCATCAAGCCTCGATTCAGGGCCAGTATATCTCAGGGGCCAGTATATCTCAGGGCCCAGTACATCTCAGGGCCGGTACATTCGGTTCCAGGCGTCGAGCGCGGCAATCTTGTACGCCTCGGCCAGGGTCGGATAGTTGAAGGTGTTCTCGATGAAGTAGTCGAGGGTGCCGTGCAGGTTGAGCACCGCCTGGCCGATGTGGATCAGCTCGGTCGCACCCTCGCCGACGATGTGAACACCCAGCAGGCGGCGGGTTTCCAGCGCGAAGATCATCTTCATCATGCCGGTGTGCAGCCCCATGATGTGCCCGCGCGAGGTCTCGCGGAAACGGGCGATGCCGCAGTCGTATGGGATGCGCTGCTTGCGGACCTCCTCCTCGGTCATGCCGATGGTGGAGATCTCCGGCACCGCGTAGATGCCGTACGGGAAGAAGTCCGGCGCCGGCGGCAGCGGGATGCCGAAGGCGTGGCAGGCGGCGATGCGGCCCTGTTCCATCGAGGTGGAGGCAAGGCTCGGGAAGCCCACCACATCGCCGGCGGCGTAGATGTGAGGGACGCTGGTCTGGAAGGTGCCGCCATCCACCTTGATGCGGCCGCGCTCGTCGAAATCGATGCCGCAGGACGCGAGGTTCAGCGACGCGGTGACGCCTTCGCGCCCGGCCGCATAGAGCAGCATCTCCGACCGGACCCGCCGCCCGCTCTCCAGCGTGGTGACGACATGGCTGCCCTCGATCTCCACCCGCTCGACCTTGGAGCCGAAGCGGATGGTCACGCCGCGGTCGCGCAACTGGTGCAGGAAGTCCTCGATGATCTCGTGGTCGATGAAATCGAGGAAGGTGTCGCGCGCCTCGACCAGCGCCACTTGCACGTCGAGCGCGCTGAAGATGGTGGCGTATTCGACGCCGATCACGCCGGCGCCGATCACCGTCAGGCTGCGCGGCAAATGCTTGATGTCGATGATCTCGTCGCTGTCCAGCACCCGCGCGCCATCGAACGGCACGCTTCTTGGCCGGTGCGGACGGGTGCCGACCGCAATCAGGAAGCGTTCGCCGCGAAACTGGCGGACCTCGCCGGCCTCGGTGGTCACCGCGATGTGGTGCGGGTCGACGAACACCGCCGTGCCGCTGATCTGGCTGACGTTGTTGCGGGCGAACTGGTGTTCCAGCACATCGACCTCGTGATCGAGCGTCATGTGCAGCCGCGCCATCAGGTCTTTGGCGGTCAGGTCCTTCTTGACCCGGTAGGCGCGGCCGTAGAAGCCCCGCTCGCGCCACCCGGTCAGGTTCAGCACGGTCTCGCGCAGCGTCTTGGACGGGATGGTGCCGGTGTGGACGGAGACGCCGCCGACCCGGCGGCCCTTCTCGACGACCAGCACGCGGCGGCCGAGCTTGGCGGCCTGGATCGCCGCGCGCCGCCCCGACGGGCCGCTGCCGATCACGATGAAGTCGTAGGCGACCACCGCCGGGCCGGCCGGCAGCGACGCCTGCGACAACGGCGGCGGCACTGGCTGCGCCGGCGGCGTTCTGGTCAGGACAGTCATTCGGCACCTCGCTCAGGATGCGGCGGCCAGGATGCGGCAGCCAGAATGCGGCGGCATGTCTCGGCGAGGTTTATGCCCCACCATACAGCGATATGGCGAGATGAATGACTTCGGCGCGGTTAAGGCGCTGTGGCGTTCACGCCCGCGCCGCCACCTTCGGACGCGGCACCGAGGGCATCTCCACCTCGATCTCCAGGGTCGACATGTCGCCGTCGCGCTCCAGTTTCACCTGCACCTTGTCGCGCTCGACCGTCACGTGCTTGGCGATGACCGCGAGGATCTCCTCGCGCAGCAGCGCCACCAGCCCTTCCTGGCCGACCGAGGCGCGCTCGTGCGACAGCAGGATCTGCAACCGCTCGCGCGCCACGGTGGCGGTCGGGCGACGGCGGAACAGTTCGAAGATGCCGCTCATGCCACCCTCCGGCTAAACAGGCGCCCAAACAGCCCGGGTTTGTCGGCGGTCAGCTTCACCACCACCTTCTCGCCGCGCAGCCGACGCACCGCCTCCGTATAGGCCCGCGCCGGGGCGCTGATCGGGGCGCTGACGGTGACCGGGGAGCCGAGGTTGGAGGCGCGCAGAACCTCCTGGCTTTCGGGGATGATGCCGAGCAGCGGAATCGACAGGATCTCCAGCACGTCCTCGACCTTCAGCATGTCGCCGCGCGCCGCGCGCACCGGGTCGTAGCGGGTCAGCAGCAGGTGCTTCTCGATCCGCTCGCCGCGCTCGGCCTTGGCGGTCTTGCTGTCGAGCAGGCCGATGATGCGGTCGCTGTCGCGCACCGACGATACCTCCGGGTTCGTCACCACGATGGCGATGTCGGCGTGGTGCATCGCCAGTGTCGCCCCGCGCTCGATGCCGGCCGGGCTGTCGCACAGGATCCAGTCGAACTTCTCGCGCAGTTCGGCGATCACCTTGGCGACGCCATCGCCGGTCAGCGCGTCCTTGTCGCGGGTCTGCGAGGCCGGCAGCAGCGACAGGTTCTCCAGCTTCTTGTCGCGGATCAGCGCCTGCGCCAACTTCGCGTCGCCCTGGATCACGTTGATCATGTCGAACACCACGCGGCGCTCGGCGCCCATGATGAGGTCGAGGTTGCGCAGGCCGACATCGAAGTCGACCACCACCACGCGGTCGCCGGTCTGCGCCAGGGCGGCGCCCAGGGCGGCGGTCGACGTGGTCTTGCCGACGCCCCCTTTGCCCGATGTCACCACCACTACTTTGGCCATGTCTGTCCCCTTCCGTCTCACCCGAGCGGTGAGATCACGATCTTGTCGCCGTCCAGCCGGACCTCGACCGCGCGTCCGCGCAGCGCCGGGTCCATGTCGTCGGCGGTCTTGTAGAAGCCGTCGATGGAGACCAGTTCGGCCTCGAACCGGCGGCAGAAGATGCGCGCGTTGGACAGCCCGAGGGCGCCCGCGATGGCGCGTCCGCGCAGCGTGCCATAGATATGCACCGACCCGCCGGCCAGCACTTCGGCCCCCGACGACACCGAGCCGATGACGGTCACGTCGCCCTTCTGGCACAACACCGATTGTCCGGAGCGGATCGACTCGGCGATCACCAGCGACGTCTCCTCGGGCGGCGCGGGCGTTGGCCGGTCGATGGCCGGCTCGACCGTGCCGGTGTTGCGCCCGCCCACCAGCGGCCGCCGCCACGGGTCGGCGCCGGGCACCCCGGTGGCGTTCTCCACGTCGATGACGCTCATGCCGCGACGTTCGAGTTCGGCCAGCAGCGTGTCGCTGCCGGGCACCGGGCTGGCGATGGCCGCGAGGTCGATGATGACCGGGCGGGCCTCGAAGAAACCGGGCGAGCGCGTCATCTGCGTGTCGAGTTCGGCCAGCCAGAGATCGAGCGGAGGCTCCGGCGCGATCACGAACGCCATGAACGAGCGGCCTCGGGGGCGGATCTGCATACGGGAATTGGCATCGCTTGGCACAGCCGGAACCTGCCAACACCGCCACGCCCCGTCAACGCCTAACGCGGAAGTTACGCAACCGCTTGTGCGCGGGCGACCGAAACGCCCCAGCTATGGTTGACCAAATGCAAATGACAGTGGGCGGGCAGGGCAGGGCGGCTGTGCGTGGCGGCGGTCGAGTCGCCCAGGCCGCCACTCGCGCCTCCCATCCGGGTATCCGGCGGCCAAGGCATCTGATTCGCAATACGATGGCGACGGGGCCGGTTTCGGCGTAGAGGGAGCGTCGATCCCGACACCCAGGAGCGGCGCCAGCGTGCGGATTTCCAGCCTGCCACGGTCCAGCGCCCCATTGTTCGCGGCGGCGCGGGCGAACCTGATCATCGATGTCGGCATGAGCGAGGGCAACGACACCGCGTTCTACCTGGCCAAGGGTTTCGACGTGGTGGGCGTCGAGGCCGATCCCACCATGCACGAGGCTCTGCGGCGCCGGTTCGCCACCGAAATCGCGGCCCGCCGCCTGCACCTGCTGCACCGCGCCGCCGCGGGAACCAGCGGCGAGACGGTGCGGTTCTGGCACGACAACCACGACCAGGGCCACTCCCGGCTGCATGTGGACGGGAACCTCGCCGGCAATCCCACCGGCGATGGGCGCATGAGCGAGTTCGCGGTCACGACTGTCGACTGGAACGAACTCCGCGCCGTGGCCGGCGTCCCGCACTACATGAAAATCGACATCGAGGGCGCCGAGCCGGCCTTCCTCCGCTCGCTGGCGGGCACGCCGACGCTGCCCAGCTTCATCTCGGCCGAGGTGCAGACGTTCCAGCCGATCCAGGCGTTGCACGATGTTGGCTACCGGCACTTCCGGCTGATCAACCAGACCATGTTCCACGGCATCCGGCTGCCCGAACCCCCGCTGGAGGGCACATACGCGCCACCGCCCGACCCGCAGCACTGGTCCGGCCCGTTCGGGCGCGAGCTGATGGGACGCCGCTGGTTCGGCTTCGAGGAAATCCGCGCCATCCACGACAGCATCCACCGGCTATGGGAGTACGGCACCCTCATCACCGGCTGGATGGACTGCCACGCCTGCGTGCCGGATATGGCCGACTGATGGAGTCGATCTACTGGGTGCTCGCCTGGGCCTGCCACCGCCGGTGCCGGCACTGCTACGAGGAGCGTTTCCGCCCGTATGTCCGCGCCGACCTGGCGGCGGTCGTGGCGGAGGCGGAGGCGAACGTGCCGCGCGTGCTGGCCCACCTGCCGCCGAGCATGACCTACCGCGACGGCGAGCGGACGCGGGTCGGGCGGATCGTGCTGTCGGGCGGCGAGGCGCTGCTGGACGCGGTGCGCAAGCGGGTGACGTACCCGACCATCGCCGCCCTGGTCACGAAATATGCGGCGCAGGGCGGGGTGCGTGTCGTGGTGCAGACCACCGGCGACCTGCTGACGCCCGCCATCGTCGCCGAGTTGCTGGCCCTGGGTGTCTGGATGATCTCGGTGGCGGGCGTCGACGACTTCCATGTCGGCCATGAGGGCGCGGCCACGCAGGCGGCGCTGACGGCGCGGCTGTCGTCGATGTTCGAGGCTGCCGGCATGCGCCGCTCCGGCCATGCCGCGCCGCTGCGGGCGTGGCACGAGGAGGCGGGGCCGGTGTACAGCTTCTTCGGCGCTACCGAGGACATGTGGATCGGCAAATTGTGGCCGCGCGGGCGGGCCTGGCGGAACGGCCTTTCCACCGCGACCATCGCGGACAATTTCTGCGCTCAGTGGTCGGGTGGGCGCGGCTTCCTCGATCACGGCCGCGCCGGGTCGGAGGTCTCGATCGAGCCGGATGGCTCGGTGTACCCGTGCTGCGTCAAAACCGCGCGGCCTCTCGGCAATCTGACCGAGGAGCCGTTGCTGGCAATCCTCGACAGCCTCGCCGCCGAACCGGCGTTTGCCGCCATAAACCAGGGGGCGCCGGACCGGATGGGGTTGGCGCATGGCTGGAGCGAGGCCGAGTTCCGTGCGCGCTCGCAAACAACCACGCCGCAGGGCGCGAGTTATGCCAACCTGTGCATTGGTTGCGACCGCTTCCACACGGAAGTGCTGGGGCCAGTGATCGAGACCGCGCGCGCCAGGCGTCTGGCCCGCCTGAAGGAGCTGGCATGATCTCCCGTCGCACCCTGCTTGGCGCCGCCGCCGCCGCTACGTTGTCCTCCGACCTGATTGCCCCGCAGGCGCGTGCCGCCGCGATGGCGCGGCCATGGTCCGACGTGGAGCGTGGCGGGCGCGGCCAGACCGTGTTCTTCAACGCCTGGGCCGGCGATGACCGTACCAACGCCTTCATCGCCTGGAGCAACGAGCGGATGCGGACGCTGCACGGCGTCGCCGTCCGCCACGTCCGCCTGTCCGACACGGCGGAGGCGGTGACGCGGGTGATCGCCGAGAAGGCCGCCGGGCGCGCCAGCGACGGCTCGGTCGACCTGATCTGGGTCAACGGCCCCAACTTCCTGACCATGAAGCGGCAGGGCCTGCTGCTGGGGCCGGTGCTGGACCGGCTGCCGAACGCCGGGCTGATCGACCGCGTCGGCAAACCCGGGACGCTGGTCGACTTCACCGAGCCGACCGACGGGCTGGAGGTGCCATGGCGCATGGCGCAGGTGGTGTTCGTCTATGACACCGCCCGGCTGGCGGCCCCCCCGCGCACCATGGCGGCGATGCGCGGCTGGGCTGCGGCGCATCCGGGGCGCATGACGCACCCGCGCGCCGGCGACTTCATGGGCGCGACTTTCCTCAAGCAGGCGCTGATCGAGTTGGCGCCCGACCCGGCCATCCTTCAGCGCGAGGCCACCGAGGCTGGCTACATGGCGGCGACCGCGCCGCTATGGGCCTGGTACGACGCGCTGCGGCCGAACCTATGGCACGGCGGCACCGACTTCCCGGCCAGCGGGCCGGCCCAGGCGGCGCTGCTGGTGGACTCCGAAATCGACCTGTTCATCTCGTTCAACCCGGCCGAGGCGGCGACCGGCATCGCCCGTGGCACATTGCCGTCCAGCGCGCGCGCCTATGTCCTGGATGGCGGCACGCTGGCCAATTGCAGCTTCGTGGCCATCCCGTTCAACGCCGGCCACGCCGACGCGGCGCTGCTGCTGGCCGATTTCCTGCTGTCGCCTGAAGCGCAGGCGCACGCCGCCAACCCGGACCAACTGGGCACCCCGACGGTGCTGGCGCTGGACCGGCTGCCACCCGCCGACCGCGCCCGCTTCGACGCCCTGCCGCACCCGCCCGGCCTGCTGACCGCCGCCGAACTGGGCCGCCCGCTGCCGGAGCCGCACGCCTCGTGGATGACCCGGGTGGCGGCGGATTGGGAGCGGCGGGTGACACGTTAGGCGCGCTCCCGGCGCTGGTCCTGCTGCTGCCGGTGCTGGCCGGCCTGGGTGCCACGGCGCTGGCGGCATTCGGGTTCCTGCCGGCGATCGGCCACCTCGATATCTCGCTCGACGCCTGGCGCGCGTTGCTGGCCTGGCCTGGGTTGGCGGCCAGCCTCGCCTTGACGCTGCGGGTCGGGCTGGGGGCCACGCTGCTGTCGCTGCTGACGGCACTCGGCATCGTTGCCAGCCTACATGGGTCCAGCCTACATGGGTCCAGCCTGCGCAGCGCCCGCCGGCTGCGGGCGGTGCAGGCGGCGATCGTGCCGTTGCTGGCGGTGCCGCATGTGGCGCTGGCGATCGGGCTGGGTTTCCTGATCGCCCCAAGCGGCTGGATTGCGCGGCTGCTCTCGCCCTGGCTCACCGGCTGGCACACGCCGCCCGACCTCGCCATCGTGCATGACCGCTGGGGATTGGCCCTGATCGCCGGGCTGTGGCTGAAGGAGACGCCGTACCTGGTGCTGATGCTGCTGGCGGCGCTGGCGCAAAGCGGTGCCTCCGCCAGCCTGCGCGGGGCGGCGGCGCTGGGCTACGCGCCGTGGCGGGCGTGGACGCTGCTGGTGCTGCCCCGGCTGTGGCCGCAGGTATGGGTGCCGCTGCTGGCGGTGCTGGCGTTCTCGCTGTCGGTGGTGGACGTGGCGCTGGTGCTCGGCCCGGCCACGCCGCCGACGCTGGCGGTGCAGGTGGTGCGCTGGCTCGACGATCCCGACGTGACCCTGTGGCTACCGGCGGCGGCGGCTTCGGTGCTGCTGATGGCCCTGGTGGCCGCCGTGGCGGGAATGTTGCTGGCACTGGCGCGCGGGCTGGCCTGGGTGGCGCGGGGTCGCCTGCGCCACGGCCACCGTGGCGGCGAGGGCATGGCCGCCGATGCGGCGGCGACCGGCGCGGGCCTGCTGCTGGCGGTGGCGGGCGGCGCCTCGCTGCTGCTGCTGGCGCTGTGGGCCGGGGCGCGAAGCTGGCGGTTCCCCGACCCTTGGCCGAGCGGCTGGAGCGTCGGTCCGCAATGGGCGGGGCTGGCCGACCCTGCCCTATCGACGTTGGCGCTGGCGGCGGTCACGACCGTCCTGGCGCTGCTGCTGGCGGTGGCCTGGCTGCGCCGGGGCGGAGGCCACGCGGCCATCCTGTATGCGCCGCTGCTGGTGCCACAGGTGGGATTCCTGTTCGGTTTCCAGATGGTGCTGGTGCGGCTGCGCCTGGACGGCGGCTGGCTGGCGCTGGCGTGGTCCCACCTGCTGTTCGTGCTACCCTATGTCGCGCTGACCCTGGCCGGGCCGTTCCGCGCGCTCGACCCCCGGCTGGGGCGCAGTGCGGCGATGCTGCGGGCGGGACCGTGGCGAGTACTGCTGCGGATCAGCCTGCCGATGCTCGCGCGTGCCCTGCTGGCGGCGGCGGCGGTCGGCTTCGCGGTCTCGGTCAGCCTGTACCTGCCCACCCTGTTCGCCGGCGCGGGACGGGTCGCCACCCTGGCGACCGAGGCGGTGGCGCTGTCGTCGGGCGGCGACCGGCGCGTGCTGGCCGCCACCGCCCTGGCGCAGGCCGGGCTGCCGCTGCTGGCCTATGCCGGCGCCGTGCTGCTGCCGGCATGGCGCGCGCGCCGGCGTCGCGGCCTGGCCATCGCCGGGTGAGCCTTCGCCTCGACGCCATCCGCATCACCCATGCGGGCCGGCCTGTCCTGGACGGCTTCACCCTCGCCCTCGCGCCCGGTGAGGTGGTGACGCTGATGGGGCCGAGCGGCATCGGCAAATCCAGCCTGCTGGCCTACGCCTGCGGCCTGCTTCCGCACGGGCTGCGCGGCAGCGGCGAGATATCGGTGGATGGCCGGGCCGTCACCCGCCTGCCGCCACACCGGCGCGGCATCGGCATCCTGTTTCAAGACGACCTGCTGTTCCCCCACCTGAACGTCGCCGACAACCTGCTGTTCGGCCTGCACCCCGATACGCGCGGGCGCGCGGCCCGCCACGCGGCGATGGCGGCGGCGCTGGGCGAGGCGGAGCTGCCCGGCATCGAGCGGCGCGACCCGCAATCGCTCTCCGGCGGCCAACGGGCGCGGGTGCTGCTGATGCGCGTGCTGCTGTCACGCCCGCGCGTGCTGCTGCTGGACGAGCCGTTCGGCGGCCTGGACGGGCCGTTGCGCGATCGTTTCAGGAACTGGGTGCTGGCGGCCGCGGCGGCGCGGAGCCTGCCGGTGTTGCTGGTGACGCATGATCCGGCGGAGGCGGCGGGCAGGGTGGTCCGGCTCCAAGCATGATCTCCTGATCATGCCCTGCCTGGATAAAGGCCTACTGTCCCGATCGAGAGCTTCATATGATTATCTGCGGAGTCTGGCGGGTGATCGTATGGGCAAGACGGCGGTGGCAATCCCGTTGACTGCGTCGGAGTGGCGAGATCTGGAATCCTTGGCTTGGGCGCAAAAGATGGGCCAAGCGATGGCGCGTATCGTGTCGGCGGCTGCGGCTGCGGCTGCGGCTGGGATGGAGAACAAGGCGGTAGTGGAATGGACACCGCATTGGGTAACCCAGCGACAACTGGAACCTCTATCGATACGTCAGGCGGTCCGCCGCAACCATCAAGTTTGCCACAGAATCCTGATGACCTAAAAAGTCGAGGGTACATAGAGACCACAGACTCTGGGGACCCACCAGGCAACCGAAAATCCACCAACCCGGACACTGGCGACAGAATTCGTTTTGACCCAGGAACACCCGGCGTTAATGGCTAGTGCGGAGCGGATCACTGCCATCGATATGACCCAGCCGAAACCACAAAGGGAGGATATCTGGATAAGGACGGAAATCCTGTCCGTAAGAACTCACCCCCATCGCATCTAATGCCAGGTGGATCATGAAAACTTTCAGAGGATTGGACTTCGACGACTCGACTATAACTTTTCTTGACTTCGAAGAAGGCATTGTCACTTTTGGGGGCACAGTAGGTGAAGAGATAGATTTTGATAAACAAGTGATAGTTCGAATATCTGATGTTGAAGATTTTATAGTCGATAACATGCCTGTTACGAGTTATCATGTAAACCCTGATAATGGCGAAGCAATTTCTGATAATGGCGAAATCGTTTGGATAACGGAGTCTGGCAACCACTTGTCGTTTATGATGGTGTGGGTACAAAAGATATTCGTCCCGACGAAAAGTTCGGTGTTCTCGTTCCGGTTTGGCAGCGTGGACATTTGGAGTTCTGAGGCGGTATGTCAGATACCGTGAAAGAAGACGTGATACCAACGCCCACTGATCCCGACTCACAGGGCTTGCCCGACGCGGAGCTTGTGTGATTCGTCGGTGGCGGACAAAGGAGGTCCGCCATGGCGCTTG